>NZ_PTFE01000120.1:0-20111 GCF_002936975.1 Bradyrhizobium sp. AC87j1 | reverse complement strand
GATCGCGCCCAAGACGCTCCGACTGGCCGCTGAAGCCGGCGAGATCGAATCCATCCATCCTCTGCCGGATGGTCCTTGGATCCTCGCCCGCACCTGGCTGATAACAACTGCTGCTCAATCTATCGCCGAACGAGCGCGACAGAACCCAAAATACCCCGCGGGATCGCATCCCGCTCAACAAAATCTCTTCTCTTCAATCACATAGCCAGATGGGTGTTCTGATGCGCAGTTGTAGTCGTCTTTCCAGGCCGCCAGCACGGCGCGAGCCTGGGCCGGCGAGGTGAACAGCGTCTCATTGAGAAGTTCGTCGCGCAGGCGGACGTTGAAACTCTCGATGAAGGCATTCTGGGTCGGCTTGCCGGGCGCGATGTAGTGCCAATCGATCTGCCTTTCCTGGCTGAAGCGCAGCACCGCCATGCTGGTCAGTTCGGTGCCGTTGTCGGACAGGCACATCGTCGGCCGGCTGCGCCAGGCAATGATGATATCGAGCTCACGCACGACCCGCAGGCCCGTCAACGAGGTAGAGCATGGATCACGAAAGAGTCTACACCACTTTCTGCGAACTCTCAAAGACAGGCGTGAACAAGATGCCGGGACTCACGTCGAAGCGAGTGCTCAGCTCAACGTCGCTTTCTCTGTGCTGAGCATTTGATCGTAGCCGGAAGGCCCGTCGGGAAATGGCCTCAGTGTAGAAAGCTGACTTTCGACGTAGGCGATGATTCACGACGTGCACCGCCTAGGGTGGAAAACTGTGCGCGGTTGGCGAATATAGCGGCACGAAGGACGCGAGCGCAAATTGTGCGCCTGAGGAATCCACGCTAGCTCATATCCGGTCCTTTCGACGCGCTACAAATCACAAGATCTCTGCGATCCCAAGCGTCGAGCTCGCTCAACGGGTATAAGACGGCTTTCCCGATTTTGATGTATGCGGGCCCTGTTCGCAGTGACAGAGCGTAGCAAAAATACTTGCGTCTCTCGGCCGCAGGTACACGACGTAGCAAAAGCCGCGGGTACTGTCCTGAGACTGAGAGCGGATGGCCGATGACTTCCTGAATGCCGGTGGAAGGCCTTTGAGGGGAAAGCCTTCCCCTGCGCCCGAGCCTCGACTTGGTCGGCTCGGACGTTGACCGACTAACGGTGACATCGTCGCCACCTGCTATCAATCGAAAGACCGTCAGCTCAAAGCAGTTGTGAGCGACGATCATGAAGGCGTCCTTTGTCATTCGAAACAACAGCACCGCTGATGTTAAGGACGTCGTCGTAACGTGTAAACATTCCGGCATACGAAGTCGTGCCTCACAGCTCCTATCACGCGGTGATCGATCTAAACATGGGCTTCATTCACAGTGCAGCTACTCAGTCGGCATGCACGGTGCAAGGCTATTCGCCGACCTAGGAGCGGGCTGGTGGTCGCGCGCGATTATATAGATCTTCCGCCGTGCCGCCCGCACAGTCTGCTCATCTCCGGCGTCCTGCGTCCGCCGCTGCTTGTCGAGCAATCTCGCCAACTCACGCGCAGGTTGGGCGTTGGCCAGCTTCTTACTTACTCGAAGCTGGGCTCGACGCCCGTCGCGGGGGCTAGGAGTATATTCGCATTGGTAAGCGGACCGTAGCCACTACGTTTTGGGCGAGCGCTGGCGGCTCGCCGGTTTGATTGGGCGTGCGACAGGTATACCAGCGACCAGCTAACCCCAGCCCAGCACGTCTCCGGTTAACCACTGAGACTGATGGCACGCGACCGTCCTGAGCGCCTATTTTTCTGCCAGAGTCCCTTGCTCCTCAGAAATCCTATCCTATCTCAGCTCGGCCCGAGACTAGCACTCACGGGCATCGATTGCTAAGATTCCAAAATCTCTAACTCGTGCAAATGCTTAGGAGGGCTGCATGAAATTCCGTCCGCTTCACGACCGCGTCGTGGTCAAGCGCATCGACGCAGAAGAGAAGACCGCTGGCGGCATCATCATTCCGGATAGTGCCAAGGAAAAGCCCTCGCAGGGCGAAGTCATCGCCGTTGGCCCCGGTGGCCGCGACGAGAGCGGCAAACTGACCCCGATCGACGTCCAGGTCGGCGACCGTGTCCTGTTCGGCAAGTGGTCGGGCACCGAGGTCAAGATCGACAACGTCGACCTGCTGATCATGAAGGAAAGCGACATCATGGGCGTGCTCGAAGCTCCCGCTTCGAAGAAGAAGGCCGCCTAACCAACCGCTCGCACCGCTCACCCCTGAGGAGCGCCTGCCGGGCGCCTCGCCAAGGGTGAGATGAGACCAAGACAACTCAGGGAAACCAATATGTCAGCCAAAGAAGTGAAATTCGGCGTCGACGCCCGCGACCGCATGCTGCGCGGCGTCGATATCCTCGCAAACGCCGTGAAGGTCACGCTCGGCCCGAAGGGCCGCAACGTGGTGCTCGAGAAGTCGTTCGGCGCGCCGCGCATCACCAAGGACGGCGTCACCGTCGCCAAGGAGATCGAGCTCGACGACAAGTTCGAGAACATGGGCGCGCAGATGGTGCGCGAAGTCGCCTCCAAGTCCGCTGACGCGGCCGGCGACGGCACCACCACCGCGACCGTGCTCGCCGCTGCCATCGTGCGCGAAGGCGCCAAGTCGGTCGCCGCCGGCATGAACCCGATGGACCTGAAGCGCGGTATCGACCTCGCGGTCGAAGCCGTCGTTGCGGATCTCCAGAAGAACTCCAAGAAGGTCACCTCGAACGAGGAGATCGCCCAAGTCGGCACCATTTCCGCCAACGGCGATGCCGAGATCGGCAAGTTCCTCTCCGACGCCATGAAGAAGGTCGGCAACGAGGGCGTGATCACGGTCGAGGAAGCCAAGTCGCTCGAGACCGAACTCGACGTCGTCGAGGGCATGCAGTTCGACCGCGGCTACATCTCGCCCTACTTCGTCACCAACGCCGACAAGATGCGCGTTGAGATGGACGACGCCTACATCCTGATCAACGAGAAAAAGCTCTCCTCATTGAACGAGCTGCTCCCGCTGCTCGAGGCCGTGGTGCAGAGTGGCAAGCCGCTGGTCATCGTCGCCGAGGACGTCGAAGGCGAAGCCCTCGCGACCCTGGTCGTGAACCGCCTGCGCGGCGGCCTGAAGGTCGCGGCCGTCAAGGCTCCGGGCTTCGGCGATCGCCGCAAGGCCATGCTGCAGGACATCGCGATCCTGACCGGCGGCCAGGCGATCTCGGAAGATCTCGGCATCAAGCTCGAGAACGTCACGCTCAACATGCTCGGTCGCGCCAAGAAGGTGATGATCGACAAGGAGAACACCACGATCGTCAACGGCGCCGGCAAGAAGGCCGACATCGAGGCGCGCGTGGCCCAGATCAAGGCGCAGATCGAGGAGACCACCTCGGACTACGACCGTGAGAAGCTCCAGGAGCGTCTTGCCAAGCTCGCTGGCGGCGTCGCGGTGATCCGCGTCGGCGGCGCGACCGAGGTCGAGGTGAAGGAGCGCAAGGATCGCGTTGATGACGCGATGCATGCGACCCGCGCGGCTGTGGAAGAAGGCATCGTCCCGGGCGGCGGCGTCGCCCTGCTCCGTGCCTCCGAGCAGCTCAAGGGCCTGCGCACCAAGAACGACGACCAGAAGACCGGCGTCGAGATCGTGCGCAAGGCGCTGTCGGCTCCCGCTCGCCAGATCGCGATCAACGCCGGTGAAGACGGCTCGGTGATCGTCGGCAAGATCCTGGAGAACAAGACCTACAATTACGGCTTCGACTCCCAGACCGGCGAATATGCCGACCTCGTCAAGAAGGGCATCATCGACCCGACCAAGGTGGTCCGTACCGCGATCCAGAACGCTGCCTCGGTGGCTGCGCTCCTGATCACCACGGAAGCCATGGTCGCCGAGCTGCCCAAGAAGGGCGGCGCCGGTCCCGCGATGCCCCCGGGCGGCGGCATGGGCGGCATGGACTTCTGATCCAGCCGTTCAGGCAAACGACGAAATGCGAAACCCCGGCAGCGATGCCGGGGTTTTTGTTTGGGGGGGCAAACACTCTCCGCTTGTCATTCCGGGGCGCGCCCTCTTGGGCGCGAGCCCGGAATGACGGGCACGCCTCACTCCACCTTGCCCAACCGCTCCATGCGCGGCTCGCCATCTTCGTCGAACGACCAGAAGATGCGCGTCACCTTGCCGACGAGATTGTCCATCGGCACGAAACCGAACGCCGACATCATGCGGCTGTCGGTGGAATTGTCGCGGTTGTCGCCGAGCACGAAGAAATGGCCCGGCGGCACCGTGTAGACGTTGGTGTTGTCCAGGAAACCGTTGTCGACGCAGTCGTTGGTGACATAGGACGCGCCGCTCGGCAGCGTCTCACGCCAACGCTTGACCCTGACGCCGCCATCCCCACCGCAGGCGTTGTCGGCGAGCCCGTCCTCGAGCGCGACGCGCGTCACCGGCCGGTCGTTGAGGATGAGCTGGCCCTGCCGCATCTGGATGCGGTCGCCGGGCAGCCCGACCACGCGTTTGACGTAGTCGACCGAGCTGTCCTTTGCCGTCCGGAACACGACGATGTCGCCGTATTCCGGGTCGGCAGCAAAGACGCGGCCCGAGATCCAGGACGACGCGAACGGCAATGAATACTGGCCGTAGCCATAGGCATATTTCGCGGCGAAGACGTAGTCACCGACCATCAGCGTCGGCGCCATCGAATTAGAGGGGATGCTGAACGGCTGATAGAGGACGAAGCGAAACAGGATCAGCGGGGACCACAGCACCGGGACCAGCAGGATCAGGATGACGATCGCCTTCCATTCCCGCGATTGCGCTCGCGACGGCCGGATGGAGTCCTGAAGAATCGTCATGCCCCTGCCCTGATCAAACCCGTGGTCATCGCGAGATTACGCAACCTTCGCGCGCGCGCAATCCCGGCTCCGTGATTTTGGTCGCACAGGCGCGGTTCCGCGTTCATTGCAAGCGACGACGACGGATATGTGAAGGGCCGCCCGTGGGCGGCCCTTCGTTTCATGCGCTCTCGGGCGCCTTCAGGCGCACGAGCCGGGTCAGGAGAGCATCGAGGCCCTCGCCGTTGCCGGCGTGGAGATCGATGCGGCCGACCTTCTCGACCAGCCGCTCCAGCGACTCCAGCTCCTTGAGCCGCAGCAGCAGGGGGTTCTCCTCCATCAGGCGGGCGGTGTTCAGAAGCGAACGCGTTGCCGCGGTCTCTTCCTGCCGGCGGATCAGGTTCGCCTTCGCGACCCGCTCCGCCTCCACCACCTTGTTCACCAGCTCCCGGATTTCGCCGGGCAGGATCACGTCCTTGACGCCGAGCTCGGTGACCTCGACACCGGACTCCGCGACGCGTGCGCGCACATAGTCGCGCAGCTCCGCATCCAGCGCCGCCTTCGCAGACAGCACCTCGTCCAGCGTCCGGCCCGCAACCGCCTCCCGGATCGCGAACTGCACCAGGCGGTACAGCCACGCATCCACGTCGGGCACGGTCGCAACCGTCCGCTCGGGATCGACCACCTTACGGAACGCCGTCAGCGTCACCCGCAGCGCGATGCGATCCTTGGTCAGCATCTCCTGCGCGGTGATCTCGACCGCCTGGGGCCGCAGGTCGAGGCGCTTCACCTCGATCTTGCGGCCGACGGTCCAGAAGGCGTGCCGACCGGGCATGAGCCGCTCGACGAGCCGGCCCTCGACATAGAGCAGGCCCGCCTCGTGGTTCTCGACCACCGTCTCCGACGTCACGGCCGAGCGGTTACGCTCGATCATGGCCAGATGCCGCGCGCCGACCCTGACATCGCGGGACACATCGATGCGCTCGACATCGACGCTCGTTGCGACCTTCCAGTAGACGCGCACCTGCCAGGGCGTCATCAGATGCACGGGCCGGCCGTCGGAGCTGACGATGGCGATCTCGTCCGCCTTGGTCTCGACCGCCTCGAACAGTTCGGCGGCCAGATCAGGCCGTGCGGCCTTCAGCACCGCGTAGCGATCCGCAGAGAATTCAGTGCGAACCACATCGAGCACCTCGGCCCTCAGCTCGTGCAGGGGATCGAACAGACGATGCCTGCCGGGCGCGAGCACGCGCACGAGCTGCCCGTTGCGCGTGAGCAGCGCACGCTCGCCATCCTTGACCGTCACGTTCAGCATCAGCAAATGCCAGCTCTTGTTCGAAGTCATGGCACGCCTCCATCATGTTGCCTCCGGCCGAACGCGGCCGGATAGCGGGTTGCATTTGCAAAGGACGTGAGGACGCGGACGACGCTTCCTGAGAGATCGACGGACCGAGGCTTGAGCTCGCATGACGACGGGCGCACGCGCGCGATCGCGCGACGGGTGTCGCGCGGCCGAGCGGAGCCACCCGGCATCAACGCAAGCGGTATCTACCCGCGGCGCAAAGCCGGTCTCACAGTGTCTAGGTTCGGACGGAAAGCCTTGCGGCAAAACGGCCGGACTGCGACTGAAGCGCGCGTCCGGTCCTCGTCAGAGGTGTCAGTTTTTCAGGCTGACCCGTAGCGCTGGAGCGGGATTCGAACCCGCGACCCGATGATTAACGTCACCTGCTCTACCCAACTGAGCTATCCTTTGGTTGGTACAAGAAATCGGAATCGAACCGATGCCTCCGGATTTTACTCCGACGCTCTCCATGAGCTACATCCTGCGTCTTCATTCGGCGGAACACGAGACCGGAGACCGGATCGCGCCAGCCGGGATCTCAGAGAGCCCGGACACATGGCCTAGCGAAGGAGCGGGCTAATAGACGAAGCACGTTCGGGTTGCAAGGGGGAGCTCGAAATTTTTTCGACACGGCTTGCGCAGTGTGACGCGATGATCACAGCGTCATGTGACGTCAAGCGCGCGACGTTTCCTGGAAACACGCCCTCACCCAGTCGATCGTCACGCGTGTCGCGGGATCGCGCTTGAGATGGTTCTGCACCAAGAGCCAGACGTCGCGTCGCCTCGGCAGCAGCGTCGCGCGCAGGCTGCGGTCGGCGAACAGGCCTTCGCAGCTGTGCTCGGGCAGCACGCCGACGGCCTGATGCGACTGGATCATGGTCCTGATGATGCGGACGTTGTCGGTGATGCAGCGAACGTTCGTCAGCCGCTTCGCGCGCAAGACCTGCTGTTCGGGAATGGTGTCGAGCTCATCGGGATAGACGCACGCGACCGGCTCGCCGCCGGTGCGGTCGACGGGCTCGAAGAAATACAGCCTGACATCGCCGAGCTTGGAGATGGTGAAGTCACCCTTCTCCGGCTTGCGCAGACGAATGGCGAGGTCGGCCTGCCAGCGCGAGAATTTGACGTTACCGCTGGACGTCAGGAATTGCAGGGTCAGGCCGGGATGATCACGCAGGAAGCTGCTCGCGTGCGACGCCAACAACTCTTCGGCAACCGCATTGGTCGAGGCGATGCGCAGGCGGCCGACCGGGCCGGGCTGGCTCTCCTTGATGCGGTCGATCGCCGCGACATGGGCGGC
Source organism: Bradyrhizobium sp. AC87j1 (assembly GCF_002936975.1). Lineage (NCBI taxonomy): Bacteria > Pseudomonadati > Pseudomonadota > Alphaproteobacteria > Hyphomicrobiales > Nitrobacteraceae > Bradyrhizobium > Bradyrhizobium sp. AC87j1. The sequence continues at coordinate 12,673 of NZ_PTFE01000120.1, read as the reverse complement.
CATGACGCCGACATGCTCGAGCACCGCCTCGCAATGGCGCGTCGGACGGCGCTGGCCGTCCACGGCATCGAACAGCAGCACGCCGAGATCGCGCTGAATGCGTGCGAGCCGGCGGCCGACGGTGGTCTCGTCGATGCGCAGCCGCGCGCTGGCGCCGGCATAGGTGCCCTCGTCCCTCACCGCGGCAATGATGCGCAGATCGTCCCAGTTCATCCGGGCGAGCCTAGCAGGCGATGCCGTGTCCTGCAAATCTGCAGCCGTAAGCTGCAATAGTCCTGCACAATGGCAGGCCCATGCTGCGCTAATGTGACGCCATCCGATCTCCCTGGAAGGCCTGACCAGCATGACCGCTCCCAAGACCCTGCTCGAACTCGCCGGCGCCGATCTCGATCCGCCGAAGCTCAACGAGGCCTGCCTCGTGCTGATCGACATCCAGAACGAATATTGCGCCGGCCCGTTGGCCCTTCCCGATGCACAGCCGGCGATCGCCGCGGCGGCGCGCCTGCTGGCGCGGGCACGGGAGAGCGGCGCTGCGATCATCCATGTCGCGCACAAGGGCCGCGCCGGCGGCCTGTTCGACCGCGAGGCGGCGCGCGGCGCGATCGTTGATCACCTGACGCCGCAAGCAGGCGAGCCCGTGATCGAGAAAGCGCTGCCGAACTCGTTCGCCGGCACCGATCTGCAAGCCCGGCTTGCCGCGGCCGGATGCAAGAACATCGTGCTGGCCGGCTTCATGACCCACATGTGCATCTCCTCGACCGCCCGCGCCGCGCTCGACCTCGGCCTGCGGACGACGATCGCGGCCGATGCCTGCGCCACCCGTGACCTGCCGGATGGCCGCGGCGGCACACTGGATGCCCGGACGATTCACGCGGTCGCGCTGGCCGAGCTCTCGGACCGCTTCGCGATCATCGCGCGCAGCGATGCGCTGATTTGACGGAGCATCCGATGCTGCAACTCTATTTCTTTCCGATGGCCTGCTCGCTCTCGAGTCGCATCGCGCTGATGGAGGGCGGTATCGAGGCGCAGTACCACCTCGCCCATATCTGGACCAAGCAGGTCGTGGACGACGGCAGCGATTTCCTCGGCGTGTCGCCGAAGGGCGCGGTGCCGGTCCTGGTGCTGGAGAACGGCGAACGGCTGACCGAGAGCGCGGCGGTGCTGCAATACATCGCAGACGTGAAGCCCGAGCGCGGCCTTGCGCCGCGGCCTGGCGACGTTGATCGCTATCGCCTGCAGGAATGGCTGAGCTTCATCGGCGCCGAGATCCACAAGGGGTTCCTGTTTCCGACCTTCTGGTACAAGGACGACGGCTCGCTCGCCAAGTCGCGCGCCAGAATCACGCAGACATTGTCGGTGCCGTCGGCGCATCTGGCGGAGCGCGAATTCCTCGTCGGTGACAGCTTCACCGTCGCGGATGCCCACCTCACCTGGGCCTTGCTGCTGCTCCGTCCCGCCGGCGTCGACATCGCGCAATGGCCGCCCTTGTCAGCCTATCTCGGGCGCATGCAGGCGCGGCCGGCCGTGCGGGAAGCGATTGCGACCGAGATGGCCCTGCGCAAGGCGATGGCAGCGTGACCGGACGTCACGGTCGCGAAATCTGAGCGTTTTCCCGGCGAAGGCATTGAAGTCGGCGCGGCATGCGCTAATCTGGAGGGATATTTTTCGATATTTTCTTGGAAGGCATTCATGCGTGCTCTTTCCAGATTGTGCTCATCTTTATTTTGCCTGGGCCTCCTCGCCGGCTGGTTGTCTCCCGACACTGCATCTGCGGACACGCGGGTGGCACTGGTGATCGGCAACGGCGCTTATGCCTCGACGGCGCAACTTCCCAACCCGTCACACGATGCAGAGGACGTCGCGGCCTCGCTCAAGCGCAGCGGCTTCGAGGTGCTCCAGGGCATCGATCTGCGCCAGGCCGACATGCAGGACCTGACCATCCGCTTCGCGCGCGCCGCGAGCAGAGCTGACGTCGCCATATTCTATTACAGCGGCCATGCGATGCAGTACAACGGCGTGAACTATCTGATGCCTGTCGACGCCACGCTCACCGATGAGGCCGACCTCAAGCGTTTCGTGCGGGTCGACGACATCGTGAACGATCTGCAGCAAGCCAAGAACCTGCGCATCCTGGTGCTCGATTCCTGCCGCGACAATCCGCTGGCGGAAACTCTCAAACGCTCAGCGACGCGGGCCGCCTCGATCGGGCGCGGCCTGTCGAAGGTCGAAGCGCCACGCGGCACGATCGTGTCGTTCTCGACGCAATCGGGGCAGACCGCGGCGGACGGCGTCGGCCGCAACAGCCCCTATACGGCCGCGTTCCTCAAGCATATCGAAGAGCCGCAGGAGATCGGCGACGTCTTTCGCGACATCAGCAGCGACGTCTACGATGCCAGCGGCAAGACGCAGCTTCCGGAGCTGTCGCTGTCGATCATCGGCAAGTTCTACCTGAACGGGCCGGTGTCGGTCACGATCGCGCCCGGGGCTCCGCAAATCGCGCCGCGGGCTGACCCTTGCGCGTCCGCGGAGGCGCACTGGAAGGCGGCCGACACCATCGGCACCGTCAGCGCCTTCGAGGACCATCTGACGCGATTTTCCAGTTGCAGCTTCGCCAGTCTCGCCAAGGCGCGGATCGAGGGCCTGAAGCAAAAGGTGGCGCTGGCGCCTGCGACCAACACCCGCGCCGGCAGCAGCAAGGACTTCGACGGCACTTGGGACGTGACGCTGAACTGCCCGGCTTCCGGCAAGGCGCAGGGCTTCACCAGGCCCCTCGCCGCCACCGTGACCAACGGTGTGTTTCACGCCGAGGCTCTAGGCCAGGGCGGTGCCAACCGACTGGAGATCGATGGACAGATCCCGTCGGACGGCAAGACGACCTTGAGCGCGCGCGGGACGACGGGGGCAAGCGCGTATACGCTCAACAACCTTGCGCCCGGCTCTCCCTTTGCCTTCACGATCGATGCGCAGTTCGAGCGCACCCGCGGCAGCGGCAAGCGCAACGAGGCGCGCGCCTGCAACCTGGTCTTCGTTAAGCGCTGATCATGCAGAGAAGTGAGCAGTGAGGCGCGCTGCGCCTCACTCCACCCGCGCCAGCACCGCGAGCTTGCGGATGCCCTTGTTGCGGTAGGCGTCGAGGAACGCGTAATAGTCCTTGAACGACACGCAGCCGTTGGAATCGCCGTTCGGCCCGAGCATGAAGGTGTGGGCAAGCAGGCCGTCGCGGCCGTAGATCGCGCTCTCGCCGCCGACCGGGGTCAGGCGCAACGCGGGCACGCCGTGGAACAGCGCTTCGCGCGGCTTCAGCGTGTAGATGTGCGGCGGCGTCACGCCGCGCATGCGCGTGCGCTGGGAGCGCGGATCGTCGAGACTGGAGCCGAGGCCGGAATGCGCTTCGAGCTTGGTGCCGTCGGGCAGATACACCGTCTTGGCAGTGATGTCGTAGACCGCGGTGTCCCGCTCATAGGGCGGCGCACCGCCGAACATCGGGTTCTGCTCCTTCGGCGCGATGGACGCGGTCACACTGGCATCGGCCGAGGCATAGGCCAGCAGCCCGCCGGACGGCTCGCGCTTGCCCCAGAGTTTTTCGACCATCGACTGCCGCGGACCGGTGATCGACATCACCGCGGCCTTGGCGCGATCGGCGAACGACTTCTTCGCTTCCGGTGCCGGCACGATCTGGGCCGGGTCGGCCGAGGCGAGCTGCATCTGGGCATCCGGAGCGCGCTTGACCTTGTCCCCGGTCTTGTCAGCGGTCTTCTCAGCAATTTTGGCCGGGGCCGACGGCTTCAGTGCTTCCGCGACCTTCGCGATCGCGCTCTGCTTCGGCGCGTCGTTGGCCACCGCAACCTGGGTCGCTGGCGCCGCGCTGGCCGCGTTCGATGCCACGCCTTGGGTCGCAGCGGCAGCAAAGCGCTCGTTGAACATCTCGCGCGAGATCGGGGCGGCAACCTGCAACCGGTCCGGCAGGAGCGCAAAAGCTTCCTTGATGGCGTCGCCGGCCTCGCGTAGCGCGACCTTGGGCGCACGCTTGATCACCGGCTCGTCGTAGCCAATGCCGCCGACGGTCGGATAGACGCTCGCGCCGAAGACGTTGCTGTAGATGGTCCAGCCGGCACCCATCACGACGCAGCCGATGGCCGCGGCGCCAAGCCAATTGGTCGTGGTCATTTTCCGGGAAGACTTCCGAAGAGAATTCTTGGACTTCCGTGCCGCGTTACTCTGCGCAGCGATACTCGTACTCATTCGCCTTGCGTCCAGGACGGTGTCACTCAGTCCCCCTTCGAAGTGCCGCTGGTCACGATCCGGAAACAGCATCTCGCAGAGGGTCGGAGCGTCATTAAGGCGACTTTTAGTTAAATGCGGATTAAGTTCGGGCAGATGTGCGGCAGCTCGTTAACGTCGTCCCATTTCGAGAAAAAAGTCCGCAGAACTACGGACTTAGCCGCGTCTGTTACCTATAATTCTCGGCAGGATCGGCGCATTCAGCGGTCGTCTCCGGCCGCCTTTCTTGGGCCACCCAACCAAGTCGTTTTCGTGGCCTTCGGTACCCGGAAGATAGCGGGGAAGCGTTGCGCGAGGCTGGTGCACTGACCTTCCCGCCGGCGTGTGGGTGACATGAGAACGGCGGGCAAGATCACGCACATCACACAGCGCGCTCGGACTGCTCACACGACGACCGCGCCCTGACCGAAAGTTGATCGCGCCGCTCTGGAAAAGGCCACGGCGAGAAAATAGCTCGTAAAGCGGCACTTTTCAGCAGCCTCTGCGTGTGATACGGTACCGTATCAACATCGCCTTGAACTGTGCCGGGCATGCAAACGGAGGCTGGCATGAGAAGGTTCGCGCGCGCCGGATATTTTGCTCTGGCGTCGTCATTGTTGATGGGATACGCGGCCGCGCAGCCTGCCAATGCAGCTTGCACATCGTCGGCCTCGGCCGCAGGCACGCAGACTTGGCGCTGCGACAACGGCATCACCATCGTTGCGGAAAACGGCGCCAGATTTGAACTAAAGGACGCCAACCGCGACGGACATATTGACTCCGTTGAGTTGAGCAGCAAAGCCCTGCTGGTCGAAGTGCCCAGGAAGCCGGGCGGCAATCCCTTCAAGGTGTTGACGCCGCAGGCGATTGCCGCGGTGCGCGGCACCAGATGGGCCGTCGATGTCGCTGAGGCCAAGACCTCCGTCTTCGTCGCCGACGGCCGTGTCGGCGTCAGCCGCAGGGCTCGTGGGCGCGGCGTCGTGCTCGGCCCCGGCCAAGGCGTCGACGTGGAAGCGACCGGACCGTTGACGGTGAAGCAGTGGGGCCAGCCGCGCATCGACGCTCTCATGGCAAGACTCGGTCAATGAGACTTGGCCAATAAGACCTGATCAATAGACCTCGGCCCACAGGCCCGAAGAAAAAGAAGATTGCAGTACGACGTAATGACGAGACGCGTTCAGATCCTGGTGGCACTCGCCCTCACCGCGCTGTGGGGCGCGGGCATCTTTGCCGCGCACGCAGGCGGCCATCTGCGCTTTCTCGACCGCCTCGAAGCAACGCTGACCGATTGGCGAACCCAGGTCCGCGGGGTGCAGCGTCCGCCCGATCTCGTCACCATCGTCGCGATCGACGACACCGTGGTGAAGCGCGGCGGCAGCTATCCGCTGCCGCGCGCCGATCTCGCCCGCGTCGTCGACACCATCGTGCAGTTCAAGCCGAAGGTCGTCGCGATCGATCTCCTGCTCGTCGACCGCAGCGCTGCGATCGGCGACGCCACGCTCGCAAACACACTCGCCACCGGCCCCATGGTGCTCGCCGCCGCCGCGATCTTCCCCTCCGCCAGCGAAAACGTGGCGCCCGGCAGCGCAGGTCCCCTCGCCGTGCTGCCGCAAGCTGAACGTTTCCTGCTGCCGCTACCTGCGTTCGCCGACCACGCCGAGGTCGGCATCGTCAATGTCGCGACCGGACAATCGGGATCGCCGCTCTCGGTGCCGATGCTGTTCCGGACCCGCGACAAGGTCGAGCTGTCGTTCCCGTTGCGCGTCGCGACGCGCGCGCTCGACAAGCCGCTGACGATCGCGCCCGATCATCTCATGCTCGGCGACCGCGCCGTGCCGACCGATACCGACTTCGCGCTGCCGATCACCTATTACGGTCCCCGCCGCACCATCCGCACCGTGAGCGCGCAGAGCATTTTCGACGGCACGCTCAATCGCGCCGCGATCGAGAACCGGATCGTCGTGATCGGCGCCTCGGTCGCCGGCGGCGGCGATTTCTACCCGACACCGTTCGATTCCCTGATGCCCGGCGTCGAGGTGGTCTCGACTGCGATCACCCATCTCGTTGCCGGCGACGGCATCGTGCGCGACCACAGAGTCCACATCGCCGACGCGCTCGCTGCGATCCTGCTGCCGATGCTGTTGGTCGGCTTGCTGGCCTGGCGGCGTAGCGCGCTCGGCATCATGGCGGCGGCCGCGGTGATGATCGCCTGGGCCGGCCTCAATGCCTTCGCGTTCACGCATGGCGTCTGGCTGAATGCGGCAACCACGCTCGCCGCCGCGGTGCCGCCGGTTGCGATCTTTGCCGGTGTGCAGCTGTGGGCCGGAGGCCGCCGCACGCAATATCTCGCCGCCAAGAGCAGGTCTCTCGCACAATTCCAGGCACCGGCCGTGCAGGAATGGCTGGCGCGCGATCCGAATTTCCTGTCCAAGCCGGTCCGGCAAGACGCCGCAATCGTCTTCATCGATCTCTCCGGTTTCACTTCCTTGAGCGAACGGATCGATCCGGACGCGCTTCAGGAGATCCTGCAGGCGTTTCACGCGCGGATCGACAAGGCCGCGGTCGATTGCGGCGGCATGATCACCGGCTTTCTCGGCGACGGCGCCATGATCCTGTTCGGTCTGCCGGCCGCGATGCCCGATGACGCCGCGCGCGCGCTCAAATGCGCGATCGACCTGCATCGCGGTGTCGAACACTGGATCGCCTCGCTGCCGTCAGCGATCGGCGGTCAGCTCGGTTTCAAGATCGGCGCGCATTTCGGCGAGATCGTCGCCTCCCGCCTCGGCGAAAGCCACCAGCACATCACGGCGACAGGCGACACGGTCAACGTCGCGAGCCGGCTGATGGAAGTCGCCGTCCAGAACGATGCACGGCTCGCCCTGAGCAATACCCTGCTGGATACGGCCGACTTCCATGGGGCTCCCGACGGCGTCCTGTCGGGCCCCCTGCTCGCCCAGGTCCGTGGCCGCTCCGGCGTCGTGACCGTGTGGTTCTGGCGGGATCAGGGCGGGCCGAAGCAGGCCGCGACTAAGGCCGAGGCGATCGACTGATTAGCCATTGCTATCGGCCCAACACTCTGCCGTCGTCCCGGCGAACGCCGGGACCCATAACCCCAGGGAGAAGTTTGGCGAAGACTGTTAGTGGGGAGCTTTTCGCGCGGTACAAGCACCTGCTCTCATCGATAGATCACGCGGTATGGATCCCCGCGTTCGCGGGGATGACAAACAGCTACCTTGCTTCCGGCGGCGGTGAGCGGTCCAGCACGTCGCCCTTGGCGTCCTCCAGCAGATCGACGCTGTAGGTCTCGACCACGAGCGGGCCGCGCTTGCGCTGCAATTGCGCGACCTGCGTCACCTTCGCAAAGAGGTCGTTGAGGACGGGATGACCGTCCGGGCGCAGCTCGTCGACGTAGAGCAGCTTGCCCGCCAGCAGCTTTGGATCGGGCTCGCCCATGTTGACCCAGCGGATGCGCTGGTTCTGCTGCACCACGCAAGTGCCGCGGGGCAAGTAAAAGGCCAGCCAGCCCGTGGTGCCGTAGTCCTGCGCGAGCACGCAGGTCGCGCCATGGCGCGCGCGCACGGCTTCGATTTCGGCAGCGAGCTCGCGCCAGCCGACGCCGACGCTGCGCACGGTGGCATCGCGGCGATAACCGGACAGCCAGCCGGTGTTGGCTTGCACGATGAGCGCTGCAAACATCACGATGCCGACAGGCGCGGCCCAGCGCAGGCAGAAATCCACCAGGCGGCGCTGGCGCGGCTTCCATTGCACGAGGTTGGCGGCAGCGGCCGCGGCGATGACGAAGGGCGGATAGACCGGCGCGAACCAGTTGGCCTCGACGCGGGCATGCAGCGAATGCCAGACGAAATAGGCGACGATGGTCCAGAACATCGCCTCGATCAGCACGCGCGAGGCCAGTGCGCCGGCCCGGCGCCAGGTCAGCGCGTGCAGACCCATCGCGCCGAGGATGAAGACCAGCGGGGTTGCGAACGCGATCTGGGTCGGGATCAGCTCGGCGATGAAGACGGGTCGGAAGTCCTCGATCTTCGCGCGCCCGAGCTGCTTTGCGAACGAGACCCATTGATGGTCCGCATTCCAGAGGATCACCGGCGAGAACAGCGCCAGCGCAACAAGACCGCCGAGATAGGGCCAGGGCGAGAGGAACCAGCGCCTGAGCTTCGGCACGCAAGCGAGCCAGATCAGGATCCCGGCGCCAAAGAACATCGCCGTGTATTTCGACAGCAGTGCCGCACCGACGGCCGCGCCGACCGCAAGCCACCAGACGCCGCGGCCGGTCTCCAGTACTTTTGCGAGGAAGAACAGCACGAAGCTGGATGCGACCAGGAGCGGCGCATCCGGCGTCACAATCAGCGTGCCGACGGAGGCCATCATGGTTACGTTGAGCAGGACGGCGCTGGTCGCCCCCACGCGCGCGCCGCCGAACAGGATCGCAGCGGAGCGGTAGATCGCATAGCTCATCGGCAGTGCGAGCAGGATCGAGACGAGGCGGACGCCGAGCTCGGTATCGCCGGCGATCATGGTGCCGGCGCGGATGACATAGGCGACCATCGGCGGATGGTCGTAATAGCCCCCGGCGAGGTTGTTCGACCACATCCAGTAATAGGCTTCGTCGAAGGTGATCGGCGTGAACGCTGCCGCGACGAGCCGCAGGGCCACCAGCGCCAGAATCAGCAGCACGGTATTGCGGACGATCCGCGCGTCAGCCCCGCCCATCGTGGGTTATTTCTTGCGCCAGACGAACAGGCCTGACATCGCGTAGTTCCACACCACGCCCATCAGCGCACCGGCCATGCCGGCCAGCCACCAGATCGGCTCCTGGTCGTAGACCGAGAAGGCGACGCCGACATTGGCGAGCAAGCCGACGCTGCACACGATGTAGAAGGCGATCAGGCCGCGCAGCAGTGCAAAACCCTTGAGCCGCTGGTCGCGATAGGTGAGGAAGTTGTTGAGGATGAAATTGCTGGTCATGGCGACGATGGCGCCGGCAGCCTGCGCTTCCGCAAACGGCGCCTTGAACAGCTGAAGTCCGATGAACAGCGTGGTGAGATGCACCACGAGGCCGATGCCGCCGACCATCGCGAACAGGATGAAGCGCAGCGAGACGATGTCGTTGCTCAGCTTGGCCAGCACGAGGCCAAGGAAATCGAGCGCGACCATGGAATCGAGCTTGCTCTCGCCGTGCTGACGGGCGCCGAAAGTGTAGGGAATCTCGACCGCCCGCAAGCCGCCGTGCGCGGTCGCGACGACGTCGAGCAGGATCTTGAAGCCGTGCACGGAAAGCTTCGGCGCGAGCTGCTCAAAACGATCGCGGCGGATCATGAAGAAGCCGCTCATGGGATCGGCGATCTCGACCCGCAGCATCTTCCTGGCGAACTCGGTCGCCAGCGCGCTGGCGCCGGCGCGCTGCTTGTTGAAGCCCTCGCTCTTGTAGCCCTCGATGTAGCGGCTGCCGACCACGAGGTCGGCCTCGTCGCTTGCGAGCAGCAACAGCATCTTCGGCAGTTGCGTCTCGTCGTGCTGGAGATCGGCGTCGATCACGGCCACATAGGGCGCGCTGGACGCAAGGATGCCCTCGATGCAGGCGCCCGACAGGCCTCGGCGGCCGATGCGGCGGATACAGCGCACGCGGCTGTCCTGCTGCGCCAGCGCGCGCACGACGTCCCAAGTGCCATCAGGCGAATTGTCGTCGACGAACACGACCTCCCAGGCGACGTTGGCGAGCACCGCCTCCAGCCGCCGGTACAGCACCGTGACATTGTCGCGCTCGTTGAAGGTCGGGACGATGACCGACAGTTCCGGCCCTTCGAGAGCCTGCAGCGGATTTTCGGAGCCCGGTCTGATCGCTTCATTCATGACGGCAGCGTATATCCGCCGCGTCCAGCGCTGCCAAGTTCTGCGCTGCCAGGTTTTATGCTGCGAAGCCGGGGTGCCCGGGAAAGGGCCCAAAAAGGGGTCCCCAAAATGCCAACGACCCCGGAACGGCGGGCCGCGCGTACATCCGGCGCGAGCCCAAGCTATTCCAAGGTCGTTCCAACGCCGGAGTTTTTCGCTCAACGGCGCCGTTAAAACCTACATAGGAATGACAAGACGGCTTCGCAAGGGGCGAAACCACGATTTTCGTGTCTTATTGGTTGGGCACTTCCCGAATGATCGGCCCGCGCGGCGCCGGCGCGGCCGGGGCTGCAGCCGGGGCCGGCTCGACTTTCGCCGGTTTGGGCGGCTTGCCGTACTGGCCAATCGGCCCGAACACGACGGCGACTGCAAGCACGATCGCGGCGACGATCACGCCCAAAATGCCCCCTACCGACTCAGACGCCATGGAAACCCACCCCTGTTCCAGATACGCCCCGTGATATCACGGATGCGCGCGGAGCCGGAAGGGCCGGGCGATGGCGAGTAGCGAATGGCGTCCCGGACTTCCGCACGACCAGCTATTCGCCACTCCCCATTGCCTACTTCGCCGGCGGTCTCTGCTTGACGAAGGCCGTCACGATGTCCTTCTGCGCGGCCTCCACTGCCCTGTTCGCGGTAGCGAGATGGGCGCCGGCATCGATGTTCGGATATTGCGTGGTGAGATAGTCGAGCAGCGCCACCCGGTAATATTGCCGCTCCGACGGACAGGCACCCGCGATCGAGCGGCCAAAATCCTGTTCCGTCATTCCCCGATTGCTGTCGCGCGAATATTCCCGCGCCAGGCAATGCCAGTAATCGTCGCGGCCCTGCATGGCGAGCTTCTGCGCGCCCTTCGCATCGTCGTCATCCGCCATGACCGGAGATATTATGGCAGCAGATGTCATCATGACGAGCGCCGCTCCCACCATCAGCATCCGCATCTTTTTCTCCTTTTTCGCAGATCCCGCCGCGACCTTAGACGGGACGCAGCAACTGGCCAATCACAACTGGTTTGATTAGGATGACGGCATCCCCTCCACGTCGATGCGAGATCCTTCCGTGGCCAAAGCAAAAACTGCGTCCAAAAAGTCAGGCAACATCTTCATCGGCATCGGCGGCTGGACCTTCGAGCCGTGGCGCGGCGTGTTCTATCCGGAGAAGCTGACGCAGGCGAAGGAGCTGTCCTACGCGGCCTCGAAGCTGACCTCGATCGAGATCAACGGCACCTATTACGGCTCGCAAAAGCCGGAGAGCTTTCGCAAATGGGCGAGCGAGGTGCCCGACGGTTTCGTGTTCTCGGTGAAGGGACCGCGATTCGCCACCAACCGCCGGGTGTTGGCGGAAGCCGGCGATTCCATCAAGCGGTTCTATGATTCCGGCGTGCTGGAACTCGGCGACCGTCTCGGGCCGGTGCTGTGGCAATTCGCGCCGACAAAGAAATTCGACGGCGCCGATTTCGGCAAGTTCCTCGAGCTATTGCCGCGCAAGCTCGAGGGACGCGCGCTGCGCCATGTCGTCGAGGTCCGCCACGACAGCTTCTGCACGCCGGACTTCGTGGCGCTGATCCGCGAGTTCGAGACTCCCGTCGTGTTCGCCGAGCACGGCAAATATCCCGCCATCGCCGACGTCGCCGGTGATTTCGTCTATGCCCGGCTGCAGAAGGGCAATGACGAGATCAAGACCTGCTACCCGCCCAAGCAGCTCGATGCCTGGGCCGAGCGCTTTGAAGCCTGGGCTTCGGGCGGTGAACCGGACGACCTGCCCAAAGTTGACAAGGCAAAGCCGAAGAAGGAGCCGCGCGACGTGTTCGCCTACGTCATCCACGAGGGCAAGGTGCGCGCACCCGCCGGCGCCATGGAGCTGATCGCAAGGGTGAGCTGAGGTGATCCATGGCAAAAGCGAAGAAGCTGTTCACCATCGGCTATGAGCAGACGCCGCCCAAGGCGGTGCTGGATGAGCTGGTAGAGGCTGGCGTCAAGCTCGTGGTCGACGTGCGCGCGGTGACATCCTCGCGCCGGCCGGGCTTTTCCAAGAAGCAGCTGTCAGCAGGGCTCGACGAACGTGGCATCGCCTATATCCACCTCGCCGCGCTCGGCACGCCGAAGGAGGGTCGGCTCGCCGCGCGCAGCGGTCAGTACGATGTGCTCGAGAGGATTTTCTCAAAGCACCTGAAGGCGCCCGAGGCCAGGGAAGCGATGGACGAGCTCTCGGCGCTGGTGAAGAAGGCCGGCCCCGTGTGCCTGCTTTGCTACGAGAGGGATCACACCCATTGCCACCGCCAGATGATCGCGGAGATCATTGAGGAGCGCGATGGGGTTGCGGTGAAGAATCTGGCGGGACGGCAGGCGTAGTTGGCATTGGCACCGACTTTAGCCGTAGCCGATGGAGTGGACGCCCCCCGACGGCATCGATTGTGCCAAAATGTGGGTGTTTCAACCTAGCAAGGAGGCGTTCGTGAACGACGTTAGCATCATTGGTTTGGATTTGGCCAAGAACGTATTCC
>NZ_PTFE01000119.1:0-20402 GCF_002936975.1 Bradyrhizobium sp. AC87j1 | reverse complement strand
ACCATACAACGGGCAAAAATTGCCGGGTGAAGTCGAGTGTCGTCAGCCGCGTAGAACGGGAGCTCCCGTGGACGCCAGTGCGGTGCCTCACTTTCGGAACGGCGGCCCTTCGGCCGCCGCGCAGACGTTTGGGGCGCGCGGACGGCAGTCGCGCGGGGAGGCAGCTACCATGGTCGACGTCACCGCGGGACAGGGCGTAGGCACCGCAAGGCCCTCGATTCCCTCCCTCAACGAGATCGTCAACGTCCTCAAGCGCGGCGACATCGCGCTGGCGCTCGGCATCCTCACCATCCTGGTGGTGCTGATCCTGCCGCTGCCCGCGATCGTGCTGGACCTGTTCCTGGCGATCTCGATCACGCTGTCGATCCTGATCCTGATGACCTCGCTGTTCATCCAGACACCGCTGGAATTCTCGGCCTTCCCGACCATCCTGCTGATCTCGACCATGCTGCGCCTGTCGCTCAACATGGCTTCGACCCGGCTGATCCTGTCGCACGGGCACGAGGGCACGGCCGCCGCCGGTCACGTCATCGAGGCCTTCGGCAACTTCGTGATGGGCGGCAATTTCGTCATCGGCATCATCGTCTTCGCCATCCTGATCATCGTCAATTTCGTCGTCATCACCAAGGGTTCGGGCCGTATCGCCGAGGTCGCCGCCCGCTTCCACCTCGACGCCATGCCGGGCAAGCAGATGGCGATCGACGCCGACCTCGGCGCCGGCCTGATCGACGAGAAGGTCGCCAAGCACCGCCGCAAGGAGCTGGAGGACGAGAGCGGCTTCTTCGGCGCCATGGACGGTGCCTCCAAATTCGTCCGCGGCGATGCCATCGCCGGCCTTTTGATCGTCTTCATCAACGTCGTCGGCGGCATGATCATCGGCGTGGCGCAGCAGGGCATGTCCTTTGCCGATGCGGGGCGCAGCTACACGCTGCTGACCGTCGGTGACGGCCTCGTCACGCAGGTGCCGGCGCTGATCGTCTCGACCGCAGCGGGCCTGCTGGTCTCCAAGGCCGGCGTCTCCGGCGCCGCCGACAAGGCGCTGATGAAGCAGTTCTCCGGCTATCCGCAGGCGCTCGCGATGTCCTCGGCGGTCATGCTGGTGCTGGCCGCCCTGCCGGGCATTCCGACCATCCCCTTCCTGGCGCTCGGCGCCGGCGCCGGCGCGCTGGCCTGGCACGCCCGCAACCACAAGCGCACCGCCGTCAAGGCCGAGGAAGCCGCCATGGCCGCGCCGGTCGCCGGCCAGCCCGGCGCACCGGGCGCTGCTGCGGCCGAAGAGCCGATCTCGGCGGCGCTCAAGATCGACGACCTCAAGATCGAGCTCGGCTATGCGCTGCTGCCGCTGGTCAACGGCCCCGACGGCACCGACCGCCTCACCGAGCAGATCAAGGCGCTGCGCCGTTCGCTCGCGATCGAGATGGGTTTCGTGATGCCTGCGGTGCGCATCCTCGACAACGTCCAGCTCGAGGCCAACACCTACATCATCAAGATCAAGGAGGTCGACGCCGGCACCGGCAAGATCTGGCCGAACCAGTTCATGGTCATGGACCCCGGCGGCAGCCAGGTTCAGGTGCCCGGCATCCACACCACCGAGCCGACCTTCGGCCTGCCCGCGACCTGGGTCGACGCCAGCCTCAAGGAGGAGGCTTCGCTCAAGGGCTACACCGTCGTCGACGCCGCGACCGTGCTCTCGACCCATCTCACCGAGCTGCTCAAGGCCAACATGTCGGACCTCTTGTCCTATGGCGAGGTGCAGAAGCTGCTCAAGGAGCTGCCGAAGGAGCAGAGCGAGCTGGTCAAGGACATCGTGCCGGGACAGGTCACGGTCTCCGGCATCCAGCGCGTGCTGCAACTGCTGCTCGCCGAGCGCATCTCGATCCGCGATCTCTCCACCATCCTCGAAGGCATCGCCGATTCGCTGGCCTTCTCGCGCAATCCCGCCACCATGGTCGAACATGTCCGGGCCCGCCTGGCGCGGCAGATCTGCGCGCAGAACACCTCCTATGCCGGCTATCTGCCGCTGATCGCGCTATCGGCGCGGTGGGAGCAGGCCTTTGCCGAATCCATCATCGGCCAGGGCGAGGAGCGCAGCCTTGCGATGCAGCCCTCGAAATTGTCGGAGTTCATGACCGGCGTGCGCGAGGCGTTCGAGCGCGCCGCCCGCGAAGGCGAGGCGCCGGTGCTGGTCACCTCTGCGGCAATTCGTCCCTTCGTCCGGTCCCTGGTGGAGCGGTTCCGGGCCCAGACGACGGTGCTGTCGCAGGCGGAGATCCACCCCAGGGCGAGGTTGAAAACGGTCGGAAGCATCTGATTTGCCTTAAGAAGCCGTGTGTTTTTCAGCCACAGGCAAATGGTTTTTGAGTTCCTGGCGCCTTGTGGACCAACCCTCGACAAGGCGCCTGACAAGCACATTACAGCTTTGAAATAATTACAAAAATGTACGATCAGGGATCGCTTTTGATCGCGATCTTTCACGTCCTGTCACGCTCTTGTGATGGCCTCTTGGGAACGAATCCCCCCAATACTAGGTTGTTGGGCACCGGAAGCATGAACCTGCCTGAAATGGCCGGCGACTACTTCGGGTAGATGGCGGCAGGAGGCTTCCATGAACCACTCGATCTACAGCGCAGATCGCGCGACCCATTTGAAAGTCGTGGTCGTCGCCCTCGTCGCGGGGATCGCGGTGGCGGGCCTCGGCATCACGGCACGCACGGGTTCGGACGAAGGTCTGACCCAGACCGCCCGCGTCATCAAGGCCGACAAGCCGGTTGTTATCACCAGCGCGAATGCGTCCCTCGTTCGCTAAGGAGATCTGACGAGTTTTGTGAATTCACGCGGCTCTTTACCAGCCCCCCAAAGTCGCCACGTGGATATGTAGACGACCCCAACCCCAAGTCGACTACAGAAAGCGCCCGCCCCCCACGGGCGCTTTCTCATGTCTGGGGTAGGGTTTGATTTAGGACGCACACGCCTTAAGCTCGTCATTGCTAACGCTGCGAACTTGTCCGCCGAAGCGTTTGGCGAAGGCGGACGCAATCCAGAATCCCTCCGCGGAGACAGTCTGAGATTGCTTCGTCGCAAGGTCTCCTCGCAATGACGGAGTGCGGGGTGATAGCGTGGCTTAATCATTCGCAGTCCTCGTAGGATGGGTAGAGCGAAGCGAAACCCATCAGCTTTTTTCTGCGCGGATGCATGATGGGTTTCGCAAGTGCTCTAATATCCTACGGCTGTCGCAGACACCGTTTCGCGTCCTCGCGACTCATCTCGCCCGAGCTTTGCTTTGCCGCTTCACCCTCAATTGAAAGAGGGCGCAGGGAAGGCCGGGTGCCGGCCGGGCACCCACGGTCCACTGTGCGAAAGGTGGCAACAAGAATCTGCACAGCGGCATACAGGTGTAGCCAGGACATCCCGGCCTTCCCTGCGCAGTGGCTTTACGGCTTATGTCGTGCTCTCCCCGGGGAGCGTTGCACTATTGCCCCCGTCGCCTTGCGGATGGCTGACGGATGGGTCCGGTTGGACGACATCCATCACCACAAGACTTGGCGCACAGACCCCGGGCGCCAGGACGACACGATTTTGCCGTACGCGGATCACACCGGTCGTGTGCGCGAGGTCTTCGCTCACGGCTCTCCGCCCTGCGAAGCTCTTCGCGCCGATGTCACCTGCGTCCACCGCCGCCCGGCCCGCGTTCGTGACGATCGCGATACGCCCCTCTTCCTTGGGCCGGGTTGCCGCGACACATACGTCATTTCCGAATTTCGGTAAAGTGGAATATTTTCGGCAACGCGGATTGACCGACCAATTGGGTGTTTTGCCCGTCGGGCAGCGCAAGGGCTTGTGTGGCTTCCCTGGATTCTAGAAGGCTCGCCCCGGCGGCTGCGCCCATCGCTTTCGCGTCTCCCTAGAGCATTATCGGTTCTGATTGAATCAGAACCGAAGCTCTAGATTCTTGTTTTTACGGTTCGCGTGAAGAAAACGCGATATCCACTTCGCTTGAAGCGCCCTAAGCAGCGCTGATCAATTCCAGACGAGCTTCGAACCTGATGCTGCGCTTGCCCGCAAGGGCCGTGCCCTCGAGGATACCGCCCTTCGCATCGCACGTCCCCGAAAAACCAATTCCAATCTCGTGTCCGCCAAATACCGGGTCTTCGCCGCGCGCTGGCGTATGCTCCTGATTGACCATCTGCCCTCTCCATCGACCGTTGGAGGAGGAATATGACCCGAGATAGTAGAAGAAAGCATCGCCGCCCAAGATGCGGCCGTTATTCAATAGCATCACGCCAGTCAGGCCGCCGGGGACGCCGTCCAAAATCTTCAGATGGATGGAGTACAATCCGTCGGAAATGCCACCTTCACCAATCATCCCGGGCGGGGGAAGGTCGCTTTCATTCAGCGGGGTCATGATGGATCGAAAGACGGCACCGGGCACCTGCGGGGAACCGCCCTCGAAGTGAAACGCTTTACCAACCGCCCTTCCGACGACAGAAATGGACGAAACGTCGGAACCGAGTAAAGACTGATGACCGGCGCCAAAATTGTGTCGTCGGCTGGTCACATCGACCCGGATTGAGTCTCCGTCGACGTGGTAATTCCCAATATGAGCAAACCCTGAATTGCCCCCCAACAGCTTGCCCCCGCGAACGTACGTGACGCTCCGGCCAACCGTTTGGTTGATCGAAAATTCGCTTTTGAAGAGGCCGTCGAAAGCGTCTGATAACTCGTTCATCCCGCACACCGATCGACTCGGACTCCTTTCTGCTCAGCGGCTCAACTGCGACCATAGTGGCGGAGCATGTGCTTGTTTATACAGGTGGGGCCAGCCAAAGCAATTTCTCGGTTCGAGATTGCAATCTGGTGCGATGAGCCCGGAGTGCCAAGCTGGCGCTCAGCTGTCACGCTACTTTCATATTCTGGCTTGTGGCTTCAAGAGTAATAACGATGGCCCAGCCACCACCGCGTGCGCCCTCTTTGGGTGAAATTCAGTCCTGTCTCGCTCCAAATTGGACGCAAGTGCGTCTCCAATCGTCTCGAAGCGGACGCGGGATTGGAAGGACTCCGGGCTTGAAATGACCAGCCTCACTACCAAAACATCATCCCTGCCGTTTCGAAACACGTGCCTTGGAACAAGGAAAGATCGTGGGTGCAAAGCCGCCGCTGCACTAAGCACCACCAAATCAATTCAATCAGAACCGATAGTTGATGCCACCCTTGGCCGTGTGAAGCTGAACCTCCGTGTCCGTGAAGGACGCTCCAGGGAATGCAAGAGCATTATTGTTCGATTTTCCCAGATTGATGTAGATGTACTCGGCCTTGAACGTCCAGCGCGGGTCAAAAGCCCATTCGATGCCGCCGCCCGCGGAGAAACCCACCTGAACGTCCGACGATAACGCGCTTCGCGTCAATGCCGGGAAGAAGCCGTTGAAATTGGCGATATTCGGGGTCGCGAGGTTGGAGGTGAAGATGCTGTTCTTGACATGCCCCCAGGCGAAGCCGCCGGTGCCGTAGATCAGCAGGTTGTTCGCTGCATAACCGATGCGCCCGCGGACCGTGCCGAAGACATCGATTTCCTGCTTGAGATTGAAAGCGCCGGTGAAGGCGCCGTTGTCGCCACCAATCGTTCCCGTGACGCTGAAGGGACGGCTTGCCGTCTCGCGAATGGCCGCGCCGCTGACATCCGCCTCCAGACCATACACGAATGTGCCGGACTGCCAATTGTAACCGAACTGACCGCCGCCGAACCCACCCTTCGGACTCACATCCAGCGAGAAAGGCCCGGTGCCGCCCGTCACGACATAGCCGGGCACCGTCCCGGTTGCGAGCGCGCCCGGATCGAAGGTCGCGGTCGGATCGCTCCAACCATAACCGCCATGCACGCCGGCATAAAAACCGGTCCAGCTGAATGCGACCGGCGAGGGCGACGCCTTGGTGTAAGCCCTGCCGAGATCGGCCGCTGAGACGGCGTGGGAGAGACAGAGAGCCGAGACCAGGAGAGTACCGGAGACAATGAATTTCATGACTTCCCTCAAATTGCGCCGAGAGGCGGCGCACCCATGGAACGATCGACGAGCGGCTTTTCGCCGACCTAATTCATAGAGGTGATCGCAACCACCATCTGCATGCGCGTTTGCCGCCGCGCTTCTAGTCGCAATAGCAGAAGCCATAGACAGCACCGATCTTCGCAATGTGGAGGTCCGCCCCGGTCTTTCGCAAGGTGCTGTCCGCGTTGGACCTGAGAATGGTCGTCGCCCCCTGGATCTGCGTGCTCGAGCTGGTGCGTGTCTCGCTACGGTCGATGTCGAAATGCATGTAGCGATATTCGCCGCGCAGCGACCAACGTTGAGTCAGCTTGAACTCGCCGCCCGCGCCAGCCGTATAGCCTGCCACCCACTTGCCATTGGGCCCGTTGACGTTGCCGGGGTCGGGAAAGGTGAAATGACCCAGCGCCAGGCCGCCGAGACCGTAGAGCATCAGCTTCGGGGTCACGAGATAGCCAGCCCGGCCGATCACGCCGACGTTCGAACGCAATTGCTCGCTGGCCTGCATCGTGGCCGGATTGACATTTGTGGTCACGACGCCGTTGAGAACCTGCCGGGTATTGCTCGTTTGCGCGCCGAGCGTCTTGAACGCAACGTCCGAGAATAGCGTGCCTTCGATCTGACCGCCGGCCACGATATTGCCAGCTCGCCAATTGTAGCCTGCGAACAGATCGACCATCGAGCCCGTGGTGTCGCCGACGGCATTGCCGCGGGTTGCCGAGTTGCCGACGAAATCCGTCGTCAGCACGGCGCCGGTGAAATTCTGCTGGGCAGAGTCGGCCGTCGAGGCGAGGTTTTGTCGGGCGCGGCCTGCGCCGGCAGCGAAATAGGCGCCGAGATAGGGGCCGGCCCAGTGGTCACTGGGAGAACCAGGCAGCGCCGCCATGGCAGAGCGCGCTCCTCCTTCACCGAACCGGTAGACCATGCCGATCCTTCCGGTGTGGAAGTCGGCATTGATCTGACGAGTGTTGCTGTCGGCGGACACAGAGGTGCTGGAGGATCCAGTCGATTGCGAGCTCGATGCGAAGTTGCCGGTTTCGCTGCGGCCGAAGCCGTAATGCGTATAGCGATATTCGCCGCGCAGCGACCAGTTGCCCGTCAGTTTCACCTCGCCGCCGGCGCCTAACGTGTAGCCGGCCACCCACTTGCCGTCGGCGCCGCTGCTGAAGTCCCCGTCAGCGTAGGTGAAATGTCCCAGGGCCAGACCACCGAGGCCGTAAAGCAGAACGTCCGGCGTCACCAGATAACCGGCCCGGCCGATCACGCCGACGTTCGAACGCAGCTGCTGTTGGAATTGGTTGGCCGCGGTTTGCGAGCCTGAAGACGTCGAGGTGACAGCTCCGTTCGAGGTATTGACTGTGGAGAATGTCTGAGGGCCGATGGTCTTGAGCGTAACGTCGGAAAACACCGAGCCCTCGATCTGGCCGCCGGCCACGACATTGCCGCCGCGCCAATTGTAGCCCGCGAAGAGATCGACCATCGAGCCGGTCGTGTCGCCGACGGGACGGCCGGCGGTCGATTGGGTGCTGGTGGACGTCGTGGTCCCGACGATGGTGATCGTACTGGTGCTGCTGGTGTTCCTCGCGAAAGTTTCCGCAGCACGTCCTGCGCCGGCGCCGAAATAGGCACCGATATAAGGTCCCGCCCAGCCGTCGTTCCAGGCCGAGCCCGGCAGTGCCGCCATCGCCGACCGCGATCCTGACGCTCCGAATTGATAGACCAGGCCGACCTTGCCGACGTGGAAATCGGCGTCCATATGCCGCCCGTTGGCGGAGCTGTTGGTGGACGTGGTGGTGCCGCCCCCCGATACGGACGTCTGCGAGTTGCCTGACGGCTCGTTGCGGTCGTATCCGAAATGCATATAGCGGTATTCGCCGCGCAGCGACCAGCTGTCTGTCAGCTTCACCTCGCCACCCGCGCCCGCGACATAACCGGCCACCCACTTGCCGTTCTTGCCGCCGATACGCACTTCCGAGTCGGGGTAATTGTCGGGATAGGTCAGGTGCCCCAGCGCCAGACCGCCGAGGCCATAAAGCAGCACATTCGGTGTCACCAGATAACCGGCCCGGCCGATCACGCCCACGTTCGAGCGCAACTGCTGCCGGTCCTGGATGCTGTTCGTCCCTGAGGTTGTCGAGGTGACGACGCCGTTGTTGCTCGAAACCGAGCTGACTGCCTCGTTGCCGACCGTCCTCGTGGTGACGTCGCTGAACAGGGTGCCTTCGACCTGCCCGCCGACCACGACGTTGCCGGTTCGCCAGTTGTAGCCCGCGAAAAGATCGACCATCGAACCGGTCACGTCGCCGGCGAGATTGCCGAATCCCGATTGCGTGCTTGCGGACGACCCGCCGGGGATGCTGACACTGCCTTCGTTGTCGGTTCTCGTGGAGGTCTGTCTTGCCCGCCCGGCGCCGGCGCCGAAGTAAGCCCCGACATAGGGGCCAGCCCAGCTGTCACCCCAGGCGTTTGCGAATGAAGCCCCGCGTCCCGCTGGAGGTAGCGCCGCCATCGCGGACAGCGGCCCGGAATCACCGAATTGGTAGACCAGACCGATCTTGGCTAGGTGGAAATCGGCATTTGTACGCGTCGAGGATGATTCGCTGCTGGTCGACGCGAACGTGGTTGCGCCCGTCGCCGAGTTGGCGGTTGCGCTGGCGGACGCGTTCCGGTTGAAGCCGAAATTCAGGTACCGATATTCGCCGCGCAGCGACCAGTTGCCGGTCAGTTTCAACTCGCCGCCAGCGCCGACCGTGTAGCCGGCCACCCATTTGTTGTTGTCGCCGCCGAAAGGATCAGCACTGTCGGCAAAGGTAAAGTGACCGAGCTCAATGCCGCCGAGTCCATAAAGCAGCAGGTCCGGACGCGCGAGAAAACCAAGTCGGCCGATCAGCCCGACCCGCGAGCGCAGCTGCTGATTGCTCTGCACAGTCGCCGAGCCGGCGGCTGTCCCCGTCACCACGCCGAGCAGCACGTTGGTGCTGACGCTATTGAACGTCTGGTTGCCGAACGGCTTCAGGGCGACATCGGAAAAGATCGTGCCTTCAACCTGCCCGCCGGCCACGATATTCCCGGCTTGCCAATTATACCCCGCGAACAGGTCGACCATCGAACCGGTCACGTCGCCCGCAAGATTGCTCGCAGTCGTTCCGACCAAGGTCGAGCTCGACGTCACCACGCCGGCGTTTGTCGAGACAGAACCGCGACCGAAACTGCCCGTCGAGGATTCCGTCACACGCCCGGCGCCCGCGCCTAAATAAGCGCCGATATAAGGCCCGGCCCAGCTATCGACCCAAGCCGGTCGGGGCGGCGCCTTCACAGTGAGGTCGGCGGCCAGAGCTCCTGCAGAAACCATGATCGAGGCGCCAGCCAATGAAGCGCCCGTCAGTGATGTCAGCTTTTTCAACCCATCCCCCAACATTCCAATTCCAAAGCAACTGCTCCAGAATCTCAGGAACCGCCGCCCGTCTCCAGGCGTCGCGCACCACGCCCGAGCCGCCTTCGTTTGATGGCTAAGTTACTGACACGTCACCGCATCGGCTTCTTGTCCTGGCCTGCACCCGACTTGGACAATCCCGCGTCGTCGAGCCTTTTCGGAATCCATGTTGCTCGGTGGATACATTCGCCGGTTCAAGGCAGAATGAAGTTTGACAGCGGCGCGCCCGACTTGGACTGGTACGCGCAGTCGATCAGTTCCGGCAGAGCGTGCGGCGCTTTACCGCACACGACGCACTTGCGCGGCGATCAACTCTGCTGCGGTATCCGGTTACATTCACAGCTTTGCCGTGCAACGATGTCCAAGGTCGTATTCGCTTCGGATCAGCTTCCTGCTCAGCTTGACGCAGGTGCGCGCCAGCGGCTGTGGCTCGACCTGTTCACCGATCATTTGTGCGCGGCTGACATTTCGTTCTTTCCCGATGCGCCGTTTTATTCGCGCTCCGAATTCCTGAAATTCGGCGATATCGCGGTCAGCCAGCTTGACGCCAATATTCAGACGGCAATGCGTACCCAGCGTCACGTCGAAGCCGATACCCGCGGCGACTACATCATCGGCACCATGCTCAACGGTACGAGTACGCTGATCCAGCAGGAGGGCCGCGAAGCCATTCGTGGCGTCGGGCAGGCGATGCTCTATACCAACGCAGCGCCGATCGCGGCGCAGCACGATGGGCCGGTCGCTATTCGCTGCGTCACGGTGCCGCGCGTGCTGCTGGCCGAGCGGCTGCCGAATTTCGAGGACCTTGCCGTGAAGCCGTTGGCTGCATCGCCGGCCTTGCGTCACCTGGAGCGCTATCTCGCCATCGTCATCGACTCCGATATCGATGCCGACCCGGTGCTGAAGGATAACGTCAGCACGCATCTGATCGATTTGGTCGCGCTGGTCCTCGGAGCTCCGAGAAGCGAGATCATGATCGCTGACCAACAAGGTCTGCAATGAGTCAAAGCGCGCAGCCGACCGGGCCACCCGCCACCTTCGTTTCGTCGCTTCGCTTGTCAGGCCCACGAGGCAGCTCAACGACGCGGCGCCCCATAGGTGGGCGGCGGTGCCTGCACCGTCGGCGCAGCGGCGGCGAACAGCTCATCCTTGCTGCCGGTGAGCGGCGGATAGATGCGCTTGCGGTTGATGATGTTCTTGGTCGCCTTCGCGGCCGCGCCGGTCGCCCTCACCTCGCGATCCCAGCCCTCGGTATAGAGCGCGCCCCAGCCGCCGAGATCGAGCACGGTCACGTACCAGTCGATCCGCAGCGGCAGCAGCGGCAGGCCGGCGAGATCGGCGACCACATTGTGGCCGGCGAAGCGGCCCATGGGACGCGCGAACTGGCAGGACATCACGGTCGGATGCAGCCCGTCGACCACGCTGGAGGCGACATCGCCGGCCGCGAACACGCCGCCGACATCCGCAACCCGCATGAAGGGATCGACCAGCAGACGCCCGAGCCGGTCGCGCGCGTCCGGAAAGCTCGCCGCCAAAGGGCTCGCACGCATGCCGGCACACCAGATCACGGTCTGCGTCGGAATGAATTCGCCGGAGCTCAAGCGAATGCCGGCGGCCTCGACCGATACGACGCGCACGCCGAGGCGCGTCTCGACGTCGAGCGCGGCCAACGCAGTCTCGATGACGGGACGCGCTGGCGTGCCGATGGTGGCGCCGACCGCGGCGTTGGGATCGACCAGGATGATGCGGCGGCTGCCGGTGATACCCGCGCGCGCCAGCCTGTCGGGCATCTCGGCCGCGACCTCGATGCCGGTAAAGCCCGCGCCGACCACCACCACCGTCGAACGCCCTGGCGACGGCGCGCTGCGGCCGAGCGAGACGAGATGATCCTCGAGGTGGAGCGCCGCAACATAGGTGTCGACATCGAAGGCGTGCTCGGCGAGGCCTGGTATGTCGGGACGCATCACCTCGCTGCCGAGCGCCAGCACCAGGCGGTCATAGGCAAGCGCCTGCTCGCCGCTGCTCGTGACCAGCGAAATTTCGTGCCGGACCGGATCGATGGCTTCGACCTCGCCGATCTCGTGACTGACACCGACGGGATCGAGCAGCTGCGGCAACGGTATCGCGACCTCGCTGAGATCGACCTCGTAATTGCGCACACGGATGTTGTGATAGGGATTGCGATCGATCAGGCAGATCTCGATGTCGCTGACGGCACCGATCTCGTCGCGCTTGCGCGCGGCACCGATGGCCGCCCACAGGCCTGCAAATCCGGCGCCGAGCACGACGATACGCGCCATGTCCGTTGACTGCACTTTCCCAATGGAACGACAAGCGATCGAGCGGTCTACCCGCACAGGTAGATATAGCTCATCGCCGCGAATGGGCCAACTGTGATCCGCAGAACGAAACCGGGGCGCGGCTCACGCCTCGCGCAATTCCGACGGTGTCGCGCCAAAGCGCTTGCGGAAGGCACGGTTGAAATAGGACAAATCGGAAAAGCCCGAGGAGTGCGCGATGTCGCTGATCTTGCGCGCCCTGGCGCGGGGATCGCCGAGCAGCTTGCGCGCTTGGAGCAGGCGCTGCTCCAGCACGAATTCGGTGAAGGTCGTGCCGGCCTGCTCGAACAGGCGTTGCGCCTGGCGTGGGCTTAAGCCCGAGCGCGTCGCGATCTCGGACAGGCAGAGATCGTTGCGGCCGAGCGCGGCCATCACATCGGCGCGCATGAGGTCGAGCCGCGCCGCCGCATGGCCGCGGCCGCGCGCAAGACTTGCATGCTCGGCATCGGTGCCGAGCAGGAGGCCGACCAGATCGACCATATGCTGCGCGGTCAGGCGCTGGCCCACCGCGTCGAGATGCGGCGCGTGATTGGCGGCGAGCGCATGGTAGCGGAAGATGGTCTCGGCGACCGCACCGTCGCTGAGCACTTGCGACAGCTTGTCCTCGGCACGCGGATTGATGTCGAGCAGCGCGCGGCGCGGCATGCGGATGGTGGTGAAGCGGTTCTCATCGGTGTGACCGACGGTGCCGGTGATGCTCATGTCGACGAGCACCATCTGCGCGGGCGCAAGCTCCACGGTATGGCCATTCTGCCCGACACGGACGAGGCCGGCATGTGCGGCGATCAGCACGAGGTCGTCGCTGCCGTCGGCGAGGTGGCTCTGGGTGCGGGAATATTGCGCGGAGGCGCCTTCCGGAATCGCGAGCGCGACGTTGTCGACCACGCTGATCTGGAGCCGGCAATCGATGCTGTCGCCATGGCTCGGCCCGATATCGAGGCCGCAGGCCCCGAAGGCCCGCTCGCGCCAATGCTCGAACGCAGGGCCGTGCGGCAGTCCGGTGTATTGGTGAACGAAGATGCCGGGCGTTTTCGCTGCATCCATCTGATTTCTAGCCCCTCTTCGGCTCCGCGATCGGCGGCGCCGACTGCAAATTCCGGGGATTTGACGCCGCAAAAGGGGTGAAGGTTCAAACCGGGGGCGGATTCAAGGCGACTTGTCGGGATGCGACGGCAGGGTGGACCGTGGCGACAGGGGCGCGGCTTGTAGCCTGCATGAGCGAAGCGACATGCGGGGACGGTGGTCCCGGATATCGCTTTCGCTCATCCGGGCTACGTCGCCTACTTCTTCGCCGGGGCGGGCGCCTGCGGTTGGGACGGCGGCACGGTCTCGATCAGCTTGCCGGAAAACACCGGGGCCGAGGTCGGCTGGCCGTTGGGCGAGCCGCCGGCCTGCTCGACCGTGACCGCATAGGTGGCGCCGTTGACGACCTCGGAATCATAGGAGGCGAGCAGCGGACGCGCGGTGAATTCGCCCGCGCCGATCACACCGAGCGAGCGCGGGCGCGGCAGCTTGTCGGAGATCAGCCAGAGCTCGAAGCTCTTGCCGGGCTCCGGCGTCGCGCCGACCTTGCGCACGGTAAAGTTCTTGGTCGCGCCGTCGATGGTGAGGATGAAGGCGGGGCCGCCGCCCTGGCCCTGCAGCAGCGCGACATATTGCGCCGCGGCGGTGAGCGGCGCGGCCGGCGTCTTCACTTCCACCGTCTGGATGCGCGGCGCCGGACGTAAAGCCCCCGGCAGCGCGTCGGGCAGGAAGATCTGAAGCGACAGCGTCACCAGCAGCGCAGCCGCGAGCGCGCCGCCCGCGGATGCGATCGAGCGCCAGCGCTTCACGCGGCCCTCGAGGCGGATCACGTTGGTGTCGTCGGCGACCGGCACCTGCGGCGTCCGGACGACCTCGGGATCGGGCGCATGGACCTGCGGCATGAACACCGGCGCGATGTCGGCAATCGCATCGGATCCGGAGCGCATCGGCTCGGGCTGCTCTACTTCGGGAGGCTGCGGCTCCGGTTGCGGCACCTGCTCCAGCGGCGCTTCCGGCGGCGCGGCTTCGACGGGCGGGACTGGCGGCGGTGCGACGTCGGCCAGCACAGGCGGCTCCTGCGCAAGGGCCGTGCGCGCGATCTCGGACCTGATGTTCTCCCACACGATCGGCCGCGGCTCGACCGAGCCGACCATCTGGTTGAGGGCGCCGAGCCGATAGGCCCAGGCCTGCACGATGTCGGCGAACGCCGGGTCCACCGCCATCATGGTCTCGACCTGTGCGCGCTCATCGGCCTCGAGCGTACCGAGCGCATATTCCGCGGCGAGCGCGATATGGTCCTCCGAGTAGGCCATCACATGCAGTCCAGAACTATCCTCACAGTATAAACCCTCATAGTCCGAGGCACTCCCGGATATCCAGCATGCTGCGCCGGAGCCACGTCTTCACCGTGTTGACGGGAGCAGCGAATTTCTCCGCCAATTGCTCGCGGCTCCAGCCGTTGTAATAAGCGAGAAGCACGAGCCGCTGACGGTCGGGCTCGAGCCGGCCGACGCATTCCAGCAGCCGCTTCAACTCCTCGGTCATCTCCCGGCGCGCCAGCGGATCGGGGCTGTCGGCCGCGACCTCCATCGCCTGAGGCTCTTCCTCGATGGAGATTTCCGTCTTCTTGCGCACGATGTCGATCGCACGGTTGCGCGCAATCGACGCCATCCACGTGATCGGCGACGACAGCGCCGGATTGAACTGGCCCGCACTGTTCCAGATCTTGACGTAGGTCTCCTGAATGACCTCCTCTGCGAGATCCTGTCGGCGCAAGATACGGAGCACGACGCCATAGAGTTTCGCGCGCGTGGCGGCGTAAAGGCGCTCGAACGCGGCCTGATCGCCCTTCGCCACCGCCTCGATCAACCCGACCAGCTCTGCTGGCGTCAGCATTCAGTCCCCCAACCTTCCTCCCTCTCCCCGCCTGCGGCGTCGGGACGAGCTACGCTCGCCCTGAGAGGGTCGGGGTGAGGGGGAGTCTCCGCAAGGGAGGTCACAGACGGACTCGCGGAGAGTCCCCCTCACCCGGATCGCGCCGGACGATGCTACGCGTCGCCGGGGCGATCCGACCTCTCCCCTTAAAGCGGGGCGAGGTAAACCATCCACCACCATAGCGCGTGGCCAAGCCGTCCACCAAGGGGTGCGGCGCCACACTGTGGATAGCACATGCGAAAACCCGGACCTTGCGGGTCCGGGTTTGGCAAAATTCTCGGCGGTTTGGCCGCTGGCCGTGTCTTTAGGCGACGGCGCCGATGCGGGCGCGCATCAGGCCGATGCTGTCGAGGTCGGCCTGCTCGCGGGCATTCTCTTCGGCGCGCTCGCGGGCCTGGTCGCGCTCGTCCAGGAGCTCGACCTTCTTGAGCTCCTCGAAGGCCTCGGCCAGCGCGGCCTTGGCTTCGTCGAGCTGGCCCTTGAGCTCGTCGGCCGAGCGGGTCAGGTTCTCGCGGCGCTGAATGGCGGCCTTGGCATAGGTCGGATAGGCGAAGTGCGAGGGATCGTTGATCCCGGCACGCTCCTGCTCGGTCGTGATCTCGCGTTCAAGATCGGTCGACATCCGCTGGAAGTCGGCGATCATGGTCTCGATCTGGGTGACCCGGCGGCGCTTCTCGTCGACCTGAAACTTCTTCAGGCGGATGAGGGTATCTCGTGACTTCATCGACTCATACTCCCCAGAAGTCCCCTCGCTGCACGTGGGACGTCACCGGTCTCCCCACAGGCCCGACTGGGGCCAAGACCGGCTCTGCTACTCTGTGGGATGGGATGATGACGGGACAAAGTTAGCGTTCCGTTTCCAAATTACCGAGGATTTGCGCCAATTGGCGATAGCCGTCCGCCAGAGACGCATTTTCGTCCTTGCGCTGGCGCAGGAACGCCTCGAGCGGTTCGTGCAGGCGGATCGCCTCGTCGACCTCGGGGCTGGAGCCCGCCCGGTAGGCGCCAAGCCGGATCAATTCCTCCATGTCGGCATAGGTCGCCATCACCGCCCGCGCCTTCTGGATGACGGGCCAGAATTGCGGGTCGGCCGATTTCGGCATGGTGCGGGAGACGGATTTGAGGATGTTGATGGCGGGGTAGCGGCCGCGCTCGGCAATCGAGCGCTGCATCACGATGTGGCCGTCGAGGATGCCGCGGACCGCGTCCGCAATCGGCTCGTTATGGTCGTCGCCGTCGACCAGCACCGTGAAGATCGCGGTGATGGCGCCCTCCCCCAGGCCCGGTCCGGCGCGCTCCAGAAGTTTCGGCAGCTCGGTGAAGACGGTCGGCGTGTAGCCCTTGGCCGTCGGCGGCTCGCCGGCGGACAGGCCGATCTCGCGCTGGGCCATGGCAAAGCGCGTCACCGAGTCCATCAGGCAGAGCACGTCCTGATCCTCGTCGCGGAAATATTCGGCGACCGCGAGCGTCAGATAGGCCGCCTGGCGGCGCATCAGC
The DNA here is from genome assembly GCF_002936975.1 of Bradyrhizobium sp. AC87j1. Classification (NCBI taxonomy): domain Bacteria; kingdom Pseudomonadati; phylum Pseudomonadota; class Alphaproteobacteria; order Hyphomicrobiales; family Nitrobacteraceae; genus Bradyrhizobium; species Bradyrhizobium sp. AC87j1. The sequence continues at coordinate 4,140 of NZ_PTFE01000119.1, read as the reverse complement.
GCCGGCTCGTCGGAGGTCGCGACCACCACGACCGAACGGGCGAGGCCCTCCTCGCCGAGGTCGTCCTGCAGAAATTCCTGAACCTCGCGGCCGCGTTCGCCGATCAGCCCGATGACGCTGACCGCGGCGTCGACGTTGCGCGCGAGCATCGACAGCAGCACCGATTTGCCGACGCCGGACCCTGCGAAGATGCCCATGCGCTGGCCGCGGCAGCAGGTGAGGAAGGTGTTCATCGCGCGCACGCCGAGATCGAGCGGGGCACCGACACGCTTGCGCGAATGCGCCGGCGGCGGCGCATTGCGGAACGGCATCGGCGATGCGCCCTGCGGCAGCGGCCCCTTGCCGTCGATCGGCTCGCCCAGCGCGTTGACGACGCGGCCGAGCCAGGCTGACGACGGCCGCACCAGATTGGCGGCATTGGCGATGACGGCCTTGCAGCCGCGGCGCACGCCGTCGAGACCGGCGAACGGCATCACGACAGCATTGTTGCCGGAGAAGCCGATCACCTCGCAGGGAATCGAACGGTTGGCACCAGTCTCGATCACGAGCCGCGCGCCGACCGACATCGCATGAATAGGGCCGGCCACCTCGACCATCAGGCCGCGGACACCGACGACGCGGCCATAAATATTGATGCCGTCGATGTCGCCGATCTGTTCGGCAAGCGCCTTCATCGGGGAGCCTTCATCGGGGAGCCTTCATCGGGGGGCCTTCATTAAGGAGCGCGCCTTGGTCATCCCCAGGGTCGCCCCTGCGATCCCCGGGACTTCACGGTGAAAACCTTAAGTTTCGCCATATTTCTGAACGGCGCTTAACTTCGTGTTTACCCGCATCATTAATCATTGCGTCACTGTCTTTGTGACTGAGCGTGACTCCCCTTCAGAAGAAGGCTGAGTCGCGGGAGTCGGTTAGGCCCGTCTCTTAAAGTGGAACTTGAACGGAGCTGGGCGACGAAAGCTGCTTCACGCGCAAGACCTTAGGGCGATTCGACAAAAATTGCACCCGGGGGACTTGCGTTCCAGAATCAGAGTTTGTTAACCATCTGTTGTCAGGATCCGAATCAGTTGTTCAAAGGCGTTTTGTTGAGTGCCGCGAATGCGGCCGACCTGACGCCCAGGAGCGGCGACTATGGGGAACTGGCATGCGCGTTTTGCTGATTGAAGATGACAGCGCCGTCGCGCAGTCGATCGAGCTGATGCTGAAGTCTGAGAGCTTCAACGTCTACACGACCGATTTGGGGGAAGAAGGCGTCGATCTCGGTAAATTATACGATTACGACATTATCCTTCTCGACCTCAACCTGCCCGACATGTCCGGTTACGACGTGCTCAAGCAGCTTCGGGTCTCCAAGATCAAGACACCGATCCTGATCCTCTCCGGCCTCGCCGGCATCGAGGACAAGGTCAAGGGTCTCGGCGTCGGCGCCGACGACTACATGACCAAGCCCTTCCACAAGGACGAGCTGGTTGCCCGCATCCACGCGATCGTGCGCCGCTCCAAGGGTCACGCCCAGTCGGTCATCCAGACCGGCGACCTCGTCGTCAACCTCGACACCAAGACGGTGGAAGTCGGCGGCCAGCGCGTGCATCTGACCGGCAAGGAATACCAGATGCTGGAGCTGCTCTCGCTCCGCAAGGGTACGACCCTCACCAAGGAAATGTTCCTCAACCACCTCTATGGCGGCATGGACGAGCCCGAGCTGAAGATCATCGACGTCTTCATCTGCAAGCTCCGCAAGAAGCTGGCCAACGCTTCCGAGGGACGCAACTTCATCGAGACCGTGTGGGGCCGCGGCTACGTGCTGCGCGAGCCGCACGAGCACGAAGAGCGCATTCCCGCCTGATCTTCTGGGTTTACGTCGCAAGCCCTCCGGGGCTTGCTCCTCCCAGCCTGGACCCCGCCGCAAATGGCGGGGTTTTGTTTTTTGGGGATGCAAGGCGGCTTCGAAGGCGGCTTCATCGCCCTCCTGCCATTGAACCGCTATCCTCCTCCCATCGACGAATGGTCGCTGCACGATGGGGGAACGATGATCCTGCAATCACTGGCCGGCCTGCCCGCCTTCCTGGTCTATTTCTGCACCGGGCTGATCGCGATCGTGGCCTACCTGTTCGTCTATACCCGCATCACCGCGCATAACGAGTTCCAGCTGATCCGCGACAACGAGCCGGCCGCGGCGATTGCGCTCGGCCTCAGCCTGCTCGGCTTCGTGGCGCCGCTGGTCAGTGCCATCGCGCATTCGGCCAATGTGCTGGACTGCCTGATCTGGGCGATGATCGCGCTGATCGTGCAGATCATCGTGTTCTTTCTCGTGAGAGTGCCGGTGCCGAACCTGTCGGCGCGGATCGCCACCGGCGAGCTTGCGCCCGCGATCTGGCTCGGGCTGTCCTCGCTCGCCGCGGGCCTGCTCAACGCCGCCAGCATGATCTACTGAGATGGCCGACAAACCGTCCAAACAGGAGTTCGGCAAGCGCCGGCCACGCCGGCCACAGCCATTGCCGCTGCCGGCCAAAGAGCCGGTGAAGCGCTCAGGCCATGTCGCACTGCTGGTGATGGGCACGCTCGCGGTCGGCACCACCGCCTACACCATGATGCCGCGGCAGAATTGCGAGCCCACACCCGGCGCCGTGCCGGGGCAGACGACCACGACCTGCACAAGCAGCAGCGGCAGCAGCTCGTCAGGCGGCAGCAGCTCGCGCTGGTCGTCGCGGTCGAGCTTCTTCAGCAGCGATTCTTCGAGCCATTCCTCCTCGAGCACGTCGTCCGATTCCGGCCACAGCAGCGTCAGCCGCGGCGGCTTCGGCTCGTTCGGGCATGGCTTCTCGGGCGGCGGTTGATCCATGCAGCGCATTACCTGTCTCGAGCGCGACGACTGGCGGGAAACCGCGGCGCAATGCGGCTTCGTCTTCCACACCATCGACGGCGAACGCTATTGGGACGAGCGCGCTTATTACGGCTTCACGCTCGACGAGATCGAGCGCGGCATCGAGACGCCGACCGCCGAGATCGAGGCGATGTGCCTGGAGCTTGCCGGCCGCGTCATCGGCGAGGAGCGATACCTGCGGCGCTTGCAGATTCCGGAAGCGTTCTGGAGCCTGATCGCCGAGAGCTGGCAGCGCGACGACCGCAGCCTCTATGGCCGGCTCGATTTGAAATTCGACGGCAAGTCGCCGGCAAAACTGCTCGAATATAACGCGGATACGCCGACCTCGATCTTCGAGACCGCGGTGTTCCAATGGACCTGGCTCGAGCAGGCGATCGAGCGCCGCATCGTCCCTGTTCGCGCCGATCAGTTCAACTCCATCCATGAGCGCTTGATCGCGGCGTGGAAGGAGATCGCCGCGGGCCGTCACATTCATCTCACCGGCACCACCGACAACTCGGAAGACGCCGGCACGCTCGCTTATCTCGAGGACACCGCGCGCCAGGCCGGCCTCTCGACCAGGTTGCTCGACATCGAGGAGGTCGGCTGGCGCGATGAGCCTGGCGGCTTCGTCGATCTCGACGAGAACGACATCGCGCTCGCCTTCAAGCTCTATCCCTGGGAATGGATGTTCCACGATGCCTTCGGCGCAAAGCTGAAGGACGCACCGACGCGCTGGATCGAGCCGCCGTGGAAGGCGGTGCTCTCCAACAAGGGCATTTTGCCGCTGCTGTGGGAGATGTTTCCGAACCATCCCCATCTGCTGCCGGCGTTCTTCGAGGACGACGCGCGAGCAGCAGAGCTCGGCACGTCCTATGTCCGCAAGCCGCTGCTGTCGCGCGAAGGCGCCAACGTCACGATCGTGTCCGGCGGCGTATCGCTCGACGAGCAGGATGGTCCCTATGGCGCCGAAGGTTTTGTGCGCCAGGCGCTCTCGCCGCTGCCGAATTTTTCAGGCTTCTATCCGGTGGTGGGAAGCTGGCTGGTGAACCATGAGCCGTGCGGATTGTCGATCCGCGAGGACGAGAGCCCGATCACCGGCAACCACTCGCGGTTTCTACCGCACGCGATTTTGTGAGGAGCTCTTCTCCCTTCTCCCCTTGTGGGCCTGTTGCGTAATCCGCCAGTTGTGATTCCCTAGGTCAAAGCCTTGGAGGTATCGATGGCGGTGAAGCGGACAGGACAGCCGAGCTTTGTGGAAGCGCTGATGCCGAAGGGCG
>NZ_PTFE01000118.1:0-20565 GCF_002936975.1 Bradyrhizobium sp. AC87j1 | reverse complement strand
GTGCCGACGCTGCCGCGTCCACCGCAAGCCCGGCTCCCGATGGTGACGACACATGATCGCCCCTCTTGGTGAGCCGGGATGGACGACACATACGCCGAAACCGAATTTCGGTAAAGTGGAATATTTTAAGCAAGGTGGATTGACAGAGCGCGACACAGGCACGATCGCGTAGCCCGGACGGAGCCTCACTCCCTGGCTCGCACCGGCGTCCCATGCGCCTTGCTGCCGCCGATGTAAGGCACGATCCGATCCACGCCCGTGGGTATCATTGTGCAGCGTCCGGCGGACGCGCATCAAAACGTTGCGAATCTGCAACGGTTCCCCGCGATCTGAAGCCGGACAAAACAAACTCCCATTCCGGCCACGAACCGCTCTCACAAGGCCGTGAGACTAGCAGGGGAACGACGATGCGTGCACAACGCGTTTGGAAAGTGAATGGAGATGCCAGCATCGGGCAGCTCCAATCGAGACTGGACGATCTGAACAAGCGTCTCGGTCAGCTCGAAAACCAGCGTCCGGAGAGCTGGAAGCTCGAGGAACTGAGAGCGAGCGCACTCAGCCTATCCCGCGAGATCGACGACATCCGCTGCGCCGAGGCGACGGCGGCATTGAGCGAGCTTTTGAGGAAGTAATCAGCACACGGCGATCCGCCAGCGCGTCGGATGGGTAGAGCGCAAGCGAAACCCATCGCCCTGTCGAGGCGATGAAGGTGATGGGTTCGCAAGGGCTCTACCCATCCTGCGAACCCGACGATTCGCATGTGGCGCAAAGGAACCAAGTTCCATCGCCGCCATTTCCATGCAGAGCATGGAGCACGATCATGACCAGGCATCTTACACGGGCCCATCTCGCACGCGGCGTGGCCGGCGCAGTTTCCACGCTGGTCCTGTGCGCGACAGCGGCCTTCGCCCTCGCGCGCCATTTCGCGCTGTGAGGGATTTCGCATGACATCCGATCCCGAGGAGCAGGTGCGGCTGCAAGGTTTTGGCGAGATGACGTTGCGCACGGCGATCGCGACGCTGACGGCGCTCGCGCCGCGCGAGCGAACGGAGGCCGCGATCTTCCGCGTGCGTGACGGCGTGCGGCTGGCGCAAAGCGAGATCGCCGAACTCGCATCACACTGGGACATCGAGCCCGCGCCGAACGTGCGATCGCCGAGACTGGCCCCGGAGCAGCACTGGCCGGATATCGTGCGCGGCATGGTGCGCGAGGCCCCGCTGCCGGCGCTGATGGTGGCGTTTCTGGTGGGCGTGGTGGTGGCGCGGCGGTGACCTGTAGGATGGATTGAGCGAAGCGAAACCCATCACTTTCCTTCCCGTCGAGAACTTCGATGGGTTTCGCTTCGCTCTACCCATCCTACGGGCTACGAGCGGTAGTCCTCTGACCTACCCGGCAATGTCGGAGCGACGTTAGCTCTTGGAGAGCCATGCTCCCACAGCCAGCGGCCCTGCCCGGCCAAATCGGCCGTGGACCCGATCCCGAAATCGTTGCAAAAAGGCGTTCCGAGGCGCCGGCGGCCGGTCCGCCAAGCCTCTGGAAAACGTCGACTTTTGGAAGAATGGTCGGAGTGGCAGGATTCGAACCTGCGACCCCTGCGTCCCGAACGCAGTGCTCTACCGGGCTGAGCCACACTCCGACAAGAAGGCGGCTTATAGCGTCGGGTTTGGCGCACCGCAAGCGGCCGGCATGAGGAATTTTGTCCCTGTGAAAACGGGTCTTGAAACGCTGATTTTACCGGCCGGCGCGGCCGGCGCCGAGGCTGCGGCCGCCACGCTGGCCGCCGGCGGGCTGGTCGCGTTTCCGACCGAGACCGTCTACGGGCTCGGGGCGGATGCGGCCAATGCCGCCGCGATCGCCCATCTCTACGCCGCCAAGGGGCGGCCGGCGTTCAATCCGCTGATCGCCCATGTCCCGGACATTGCCGCCGCGCGACGGATCGGCCGGTTCGACGCGCGCGCCCTGAAGCTCGCGGAAGCGTTCTGGCCGGGACCGCTGACGCTGGTGGTGCCGAAAACGGACAACTGCCCGGTGGCCGATCTCGCCACTGCGGGCCTCGACACGGTCGCGATTCGCATTCCCGCGCACCCGGTGGCGGAAACGATCCTCCGCGCCTTCGGCGGCGCCGTGGTGGCGCCGTCCGCCAACATCTCCGGCCATGTCTCGCCGACGCTGGCGGCCCATGTCGAGAGCGACCTTGCAGGGCGGATCGACCTGATCGTCGACGGCGGGCCTGTTACGGTCGGAGTGGAATCGACCATTGTCGGCTGCCTCGATGCGCCGATGCTGCTGCGGCCCGGTGGGTTGTCGCGCGAGCGGATCGAGGCGGTGCTGGGCGCGCCCCTGGCGCGGCCGCCTGTGGAGGCCGAGAGCGACGACAGCCAGCCGCTGGCGCCGGGCATGCTGGCCTCGCATTACGCGCCGCGCGCCCATGTGCGGCTCAATGCGCGTGACGTTGCGCTGGATGAAGCGCTACTGGCGTTCGGCTCCGAGCGCCTGCCCGGCGTCGATGCGGCCGTCGCCGTCATGAATTTGTCGCCCACCGGTGATCTCGATGAAGCCGCGGCCAATCTGTTCGGCTATCTTCGCAGCCTCGACGCGAAGAGCCCGCGCGCGATTGCGGTGATGGCGATCCCCGAGGAAGGCCTGGGCGAAGCGATCAACGACCGGCTGCGCCGGGCTGCCGTGGCAAGATAGCGCATGATCCGGAAAAGTGCACAGCGGTTTTCCGATAAGATCATGCGCAAGAGATAAGAGTGGAAGTAGAGACGAGACAATGAATATCAATAAGCCTGCGATCCCTCCACTTGCGCCCGAGCCGATCGACCAATTCCGCAAGATCGTCGGCGAGCGCCATGCGATCACCGATGCGAATGACATCGAGCCTTACGTCACCGAGGAGCGCAATCTGTTCCACGGCCGCTCGCCGCTGGTGCTGCGTCCGGGCTCGACGGCGGAGGTTTCCGAAATCTGCAAGCTCGCCTCCGCGCATAAAATCGCCCTGGTGCCGCAGGGCGGCAACACCGGGCTCGTCGGCGGGCAGACGCCGCATAATGGCGAGGTGGTGGTGTCGCTGCGGCGGCTCGATAAGATCCGCGAAGTCGACACCGCCTCCAACACCATGACCTGCGAGGCCGGCGTGGTGCTGCAGATCGCGCAAGCGAAGGCGGCTGAGGTGGACCGGCTGTTTCCGCTCTCGCTCGGCGCGGAAGGAAGCTGCACCATCGGCGGCAATCTCTCGACCAATGCCGGCGGCACCGCCGCGCTCGCCTATGGCGTCGCGCGCGAGATGGCGCTGGGGCTGGAAGTCGTGCTCGCCGACGGGCGCGTACTCAACGTGCTGTCGAAGCTGAAAAAGGACAACACCGGCTACAATCTGCACAATCTCTTCATCGGCGCCGAAGGTACGCTCGGCATCATCACGGCGGCGACCCTAAAACTGTTTCCGAAGCCGCGGGCGGTCGAGACCGCCTATGTCGGGCTGAAATCGCCGGCGGCGGCCTTGAAGCTGCTGACCATCGCGCAGAGCGAAGCCGCCAATGCGCTGACGAGTTTTGAACTATTGTCGGAGATGGCGGTCGATTTCTCGGTCCGCCACGGCATCGACGTGCGCGATCCGCTCGCCGAGAAGCATCCCTGGTACGTGCTGATGGAATTGTCGTCCCCTGGCGACGACGCCCGTACGCCGCTGGAGACGATCCTCGCCCGCGCCATGGAGGAGGAGATCGTCGACGACGCCGTGATCGCGGCCAACCTTACCCAGCGCAACGGCTTCTGGAAGCTGCGCGAGGAGATGTCGTCGGCGCAGAAGCCGGAGGGCGGCTCGATCAAGCACGACATCTCGGTGCCGATCGCTGCGGTGCCTGAATTCATCGAGGAAGCCAACGCCGCCGTGGTGAAGCTGATCCCGGGCGCGCGGCCGGTGCCGTTCGGCCATCTCGGCGACGGCAATCTGCATTACAATGTCAGCCAGCCGATCGGGGCCGACACCGCGGATTTTCTGGCGCGCTGGCACGACGTGAATGCCGTCGTGTTCGAGATCGTGCTGCGCATGGGCGGATCGATCTCGGCCGAGCACGGCATCGGCGTGCTCAAGCGCGACGAGTTGCCGGAGGTCAAGGACAAGACCGCGATCGAGCTGATGCGCGCGATCAAGGCGATGCTCGATCCGCTCGGCATCATGAACCCGGGGAAGGTGCTGTGAGCGCTCTTGCGATCGACGCCATCGGGGATGCCGATGTCGAAGAGGTCGTCGCGCTGTGGCAGCGCTGCGGCCTGACGCGGCCCTGGAACGACCCGCATGCCGACATCGCCTTGGCGCGGCGGCGCGATAACTCGACCGTGCTGGTCGGCCGCGATGGCGGCGCGATCGTTGCGACCGTCATGGTCGGCCATGACGGCCACCGCGGCTGGGTCTATTACGTCGCGGTCGACCCCGACGGCCGCAAGCGGGGCCATGGCCGCGTCATGATGGCCGCGGCCGAGGACTGGCTGCGCGCGGCCGGAATTTCGAAGCTGCAGCTCCTCGTCCGCCGCGAGAACGCGCAGGCCAATGCGTTCTACGGCTCGCTGGGCTTCGAGCTATCAACATCCGTGATGTTCCAGAAGTGGCTCGACGGCCGCGCGGCCACGCCAAGCAACTGAGATCAAGCAAATGACAATTTCCGACCGCGTCCGCATCAAGGACGTCCGCGTGCTCTCGGACGGCTGGACCACGCTGAAGAACACCACGTTCGAGTATCGACGCGCCAGTGGCGAGTGGCAGATGCAGCACCGCGAGACCTATGAGCGCGACAACGCCGCCGCCGTGCTGCCGTATAATCGCGCTGGGCGTACCGTGATTCTGGTGCGGCAGTTTCGCCTGCCGGCCTTCATCCGCGGCTACGACGATCTCCTGATCGAAGCCGCCGCCGGCGTGCTTGACAACGCCGAGCCCGAAGAGCGCATCCGCGCCGAGGCCGAGGAGGAGACCGGCTACCGCCTCCACCACGTCCACAAGGTGTTCGAGGCGTTCATGAGCCCCGGCGCCATCACCGAAAAACTGCATTTCTTCGTCGCCGAATACGAGCCTTCGATGCGCGTCAGCGACGGCGGCGGCCTCGAGCACGAGGGCGAGGACATCGAGGTGCTGGAGCTTTCGATCGACGAGGCGCTGGCGATGATTGCCGACGGCCGCATCATCGACGCCAAGGCGATCATGCTGCTGCAATATGTGGCGCTGCACGTGTTCAAGTGAGCTTGCTTACCCTCCCCTGGAGGGGTCCGGGACGAGCGTAGCCGCCCGTGGGTCGGCTCACATCGAGCGCAGCGAAATGTGAGACGGGGTGGGGCGACAGTCGCTCCACTGATGCGGTGCCTGCGTGGAGAGATCACCCCACCCCGCTCGCGCTGTGCGCGATCGACCCTCCCCCTCCAGGGGAGGGTAAGAGGCACCGTCCGCGGCGCACCATCGTCATTCTGCAATTCAGGCCTGCATCTCCCCTCCCCCCGTTGAGCAACCTCAAAACTATCTCTAGTCTGTCGCCAACCAAGAACCAGGAGACGCGCCATGTCCACGCCGCGCGACGACGAATTCGGCTTTGCGCCCGACTACGACTCCCCCGTCCCGTACATGCAGCGCACCCGCGACTATTACGCGGCGATCGGCTACACCACCGCGTATCGCTGGGCGCATTACACCGAAGCGCCGTTCCAGCCGCTGAAGAAGCCGCTGGCAAAGTCGCGCGTGACCATCATCACGACCGCTGCGCCGTATGATCCCAGCAAGGGCGATCAGGGGCCGGGCGCGGCGTATAATGGCGGCGCAAAGTTCTACCAGGTCTATGACGGCGACACGTCGAAAGAGCACGATTTGCGCATCTCGCATATCGGCTACGACCGCAAGCACACCTCGGCGACCGACAACGGCACCTGGTTTCCGCTGCCGCAGCTCTTGAAGGCGTCCGCCGCAGGCCGCATCGGCGAAGTCGCCCCGCGCTTCTTCGGCGCGCCGACCAACCGCAGCCATCGCGTCACGCTGGACACCGACGCGCCGGACATTCTGGCGCGCTGCCTTGCGGACAAGGTTGACGTCGCGGTGCTGGTGCCGAACTGCCCGGTCTGCCACCAGACCACCGCGCTGGTGGCGCGGCACCTGGAGCAAAACGGCATCCCGACTGTGATCATGGGCTGCGCCAAGGACATCATCGAGCACGCCGCCGTGCCGCGCTTCCTGTTCTCCGACTTCCCGCTCGGCAATTCCGCCGGCAAGCCACACGACGTCGCCTCGCAGGCGCAGACGCTCGAACTGGCGCTCAAGCTGCTGGAGAGCGCGAGCGGCCCGCAGACCACGATGCAGTCACCACTGCGCTGGAGCGAGGACGCCTCCTGGAAGCTCGACTACAACAACGTCGCACAGCTTTCGCCGGAAGAGCTGGCGCGCCGCCGCGCCGAATTCGACAAGCAGAAGGAGATCGCGCGCGGCAATCGCGCCGCCTGACGTCCTCCGATAACGATAATCAAAAGGGGAGAGCGACGTGACGCGACCGTTCGAGGGCGTGAAGATCCTGGACTTCACCCAGGTGCTGGCCGGCCCCTATGCGAGCTACCAGCTCGCGCTGCTGGGGGCTGACGTCATCAAGGTCGAGCGGCGCGAGGGCGAGGACATGCGCCGCACCCCGCTCAGCCGCGAATGGGCCGACCGCGGCCTCGCGCCGGCGTTCCAGGCCGTCAACGGCAACAAGCGCAGCCTGACTCTCGATCTGCAGAAGCCGGAGGCGATCGCGATCGTGAAGAAGCTCGCGAGCCAGGTCGACGTCGTCATGGAGAATTTCCGTCCCGGCGTGATGGACAAGCTCGGCATCGGCTACGAGGCGCTCTCGGCGATCAATCCAAAACTGATCTATTGCGCGGTCTCGGGCTTCGGCCAGACCGGCCCGGATCGCCTGCGGCCCGGCTATGACGGCAAGATGCAGGCGCTGTCCGGCATCATGGCGATCACCGGCCATCCCGAGACGGGGCCGACGCGCGCGGGCTTTGCGGTGTGCGACGTGCTGTCGGGTGCCACGGCCGCGTTCGGCGTGTCGAGCGCGCTGTATCAGCGCGACCGCACCGGCAAGGGGCAGTTGATCGATGTCTCCATGCTGGAGGCGACGATGGCGTTTCTGTCGGGACAGATCGCGGACTGGTCGGTCGCCGGCCATCACCAAACACTCTCGGGCAACCAGGCCGTGAGCCGCAGGACCACCGCGAACTTGTTCAAATGCGGCGATGGCCACATCCTGCTCGCCGTCAACAACGAGAAGCAGTACCGCGCGCTGATGAGCGCGCTCGGCCGCGAGGACACGCTCGCGGACCCACGCTTTGCCGACTGGTTTTCCCGCAACGAGAACGAACCTGCGCTGCGCGCCATCATCGAAGCGGCGCTCGCGGCCAGACCGGCGCGCGAATGGGAGACGATCCTGGAAGACGCCGGCGCGCCCTGCGCCAGCATCTGGAAGGTCGAGGAGGTGATCGACCATCCGCAGGTCAAGGCGCGCGACGCGATTCAGCAGCTGGATACGCAATACGGCCGCCTGCGCTTTGCCGGCAGCGGCTTCAAGCTCGCCCATGGCGGCGGCAGGCTCGACCGGATGGCGCCGGAGCTCGGCGCGGATACGGATGCGGTGCTGGGTGAACTGGGGTTTGACGCGGCGGAGATCGCGGCGCTGAGGGCACGGGAGGTCGTTTAAAACTCCGCTGCCGTAGGGTGGGCAAAGCGAAAGCGTGCCCACCACTGCCCGTTGAGGAGAGAGATCGTGGGCACGGAGCGTTGCGCCTTTGCCCACCCTACGGCAGAGCGGCTAGAACAACGACCCCTGCCCGTCATCGGCCGGCCCGGCCGCCGCCTTCCGCGCCGCCTTCTTCGGTTTCGCCGCCTCTGCTTCTGCCGCCATCTCCTCCGCGCTGATCGGCAGCAGCAACTGATCGTCGTCATTGGCGACGCGGTTGACGCGGGTGGAGACCGGGTGCCAGGCAAACTCGCCGATGCGCGGCGCGGTCATCAGCGGCAGGATGGCATCGACCTCGTCGCCCCTGATGTCGAGCCAGCGCTCGAAATCGCGCTCGCTGATGGTAACGGGCACGCGGTCATGCAGCGCGGCGAGATCCTCGCCCGCCGCGGCCGTGACGATCGCGACCGTGTCGAGCTCCTCGCCGTTCGGCCCGGCCCAGGTCTCGAACAATGCGGCAAAGCCGAGCGGCGCACCGTCGGCGCGGTGGATGAAGAACGGCTGCTTGCGGCCGTCCTCCACCTTCCATTCGTAATAGCCATCGGCCGGGATCAGGCCGCGCCGCCGGCGAATCGCGCGTTTGAAGGCGGGCTTCTCCAGCACCGTCTCGGAGCGCGCATTGATCAGGAGCGTAAAGCCCTTGGGGTCCTCGACCCAGCTCGGCAACAGGCCCCAGCGCATCAGGCGAAAATGCCGCGCGCCGTTCTCGGCCAGAACGACCGGAATCGGTTGTGTCGGGGCCACATTGTACCGGGGCGGGAAATTGGGCTGCTCGACATAGCCGAACAGTTGCCGCAAAGCCGCGGGGGCCGAAGTTATGACGAAGCGTCCACACATCCCAGGGTGTCTATATAGGGTCCGTTCAGGTCCTTTTAACCCCGAACGTTAACACTGCGGCAGATGAGCTCAACGGCCTCCCAACCCGCGCGGACGCATGTACAGACGGGCCCCGAGGCCGCCGCCTGGGCCGAGCGGCTGCGCGTGGCCAATATCAACCCGCGGACCGGGCTTGCCACCGACTATCTCAACCATTTCAATGAAGCCGTGATGCTGCTGGAAATGGTCCCGGACATGCCGGAATGCGCGGAAGATTTCTTGACCTGGTCGCCGCTGTCCTATGCCGAGCATTTCACGGCGTCGAACTTCAAGGCGCGGGATCTGGCCATCGAGGCCTATGAGAAGGCCAACCCCAACGTGCGCGCCCAGTTCGACCACATCACCGATACCATGACCTCGATCCTGACCGCGGTCGGCTCGGCCATGCGCGAGGTCGAGAAGGACACGACCCGCGTCCGCCTCGCCGAACAGGCCACGCTCTGGGTCAAGCCGCTGATCGCCGCCTGCGGCGGCATCATCAATGGCGGGGCGGAAGCCGACGTCGACACCATCATGGCGAACTGAGCCAGGTCCTTCAAGAATGAGGTCCTTTAAGAATCAGGTCCTTTAAGAAATGGCTTCGGTCGTCCAGCCCACCCATCCCCAGCTCGCCGTCAGCGCCGCGATTTTCCGTGACGGCAAGGTGCTGCTGACCCGCCGCGCCCGTTCGCCCGCCAAGGGCTTCTATTCGCTGCCGGGCGGCCGGGTCGAATTCGGCGAATCGCTGCATCAGGCCCTGAGCCGCGAAGTCGACGAGGAGACCGGGCTCGACATCGCGATCGTCGGCCTCGCCGGCTGGCGCGAGGTGCTGCCCGCCGCGCCCGGTGCCGGCCATTACCTGATCATGTCGTTTGCCGCCCGCTGGGTGGCGCGGGAGCCGATCCTGAACGACGAGCTCGACGACTACCGCTGGATCGCCCCGGATGCCCTGGCGGGCCTCGGCGACCCCAAGCTGACCGGAGGGTTGGAAGAGGTCATTCAGTCCGCTGCGCGGCTGATTGGAGCCTGACCGAGCCGCGGGCCCCGCAAGCGGGAGAGGGAGCGCACCGCCCGTGTGGCTCGCCTTGCTTCCCCGGCCCCGACGGGGCATACACCCCGCCGATGTCCACGCGATTTCTGGCCATTTTTGCCCTGATTCTCGCCTGCGCCTCCGGGCCCGCGAGGGCCCAGGACGTGGCGGCGCCGTTCGACGCCGATTTGCAGCGGCTGGCCGAGATTCTCGGCGGCCTGCACTATCTGCGTGGCATCTGCGGGTCCAACGAGGGCAACAAATGGCGCAACGAGATGCAGGCACTGATCGATGCCGAAACCCCCTCCGGGGAGCGCCGCACTCGCATGATCGCCGGCTTCAACCGCGGCTATAACGGCTTTCAGCAGACCTATCGGAGCTGCACGCCAGCCGCCACCGTCGCGATCCGCCGCTACATCGAGGAAGGCTCGAAGATCTCGCGCGATCTCACGGCGCGCTACGCGAACTGAACTCTCTCCGTCATTCCGGGGTGCGACGAAGTCGCGAGCCCGGAATCCATCGGGCGCCAGAGTTGGTGGTGCGATGGATTCTCAGGTGCGCAACTGCGCACCGCAGTTCGCGCTACGCGCGCCCCGGAATGACGAGACAGGTTGATGCGAGGCGCACGGAACCCTGTCATCGACTTTGTTCACAGCCGTTAACCGTTCCTAAAGATGTGGCCTAGCGGTCGTTAATGCGCGTGCTACACCTCTCGCACAGCGCATCGCCGTGGATCGCGCCCCAGCCCTGATCGAGTTTCATGAGCCAGCCGATTTCCTACGCCCCCGACCGCGCGCCGCTGCCCGATCACGAGCAGAAGCAGGCCGCACTGAGCTATCTCAACGAGGCCTGGGCCGAAGCGCGCCATGAGGGCGTCGACGGCGACTGCCTGGCGCAGGCGAGCTTGTTTGCGGCCTTCGCCGAACTCGTCGGGACCTATGGCGAGGACGCGGTCGCCAAGTTCGTCGAGGGTTTTCCGGGTCGCATCCGCAACGGCGAGTTCTCGGTCACGCTCGCAAGGCAGTAAGCTTTCCGCGAAAATGACCCCGCCACGCGGGCGGGGCCAGTCAACGGATGAATGACTTTGCGAACGGATTGGCGAAAGCCTTCGCGAAGTCTGCCGTGTTTATCGCACGGAAGCCGCTTGCCGCGGACAAGCATTAGTCTCGCGGCGGCCGGGAGATATTCCCGCGGCGATCAGGAACGTGCTCCCTCCCCTCACGGCTCGACCTTGAGAGTCGCTTTCATGTTGGGATGATAGCGGCAGTAATAGTCGATCGCTCCCGCCTTCTTCAGAACCGATGTCGCCGACTTCTTCGGCGGCAATGTCACGTCGAAATCGCCATTCTTCGCCGTGGCGGTGTGGGCGAAGACGTCCTTGTTGATCCAATTGATGGTGTCGCCGACCTTGGCCGTCACATCGGCCGGAGATATCTCGAGATTCTCCATCGTGATCTCGATGGTCGCGGCGTGCGCCGGGGTGACCATCGCCGCAAGGACAAGTGCTATGGCGATCGAAGCCAGTCGCTCCGGCATCATTGCCCTCCCCCTATTTCAGCTCGGCCGCGACGTGCTCGGCGTGCTGCTGATGTCCCTGGAAGATCTTCAGGCCTGTTTGCAGCAGGCTTTTCAGCTCGGCATTGCTGGCGGACGGAATGAGTTGGGTCTCCAGCGCGCCGTTGACCGCCTTGTGGTAGGCGACCTCGTTGGCGACATAGGCCTTGTCGAAGGCGGCGCCGTCCAGCTTGTCGAGCTCGGCCAGCTTGTCGCTCGCCTGCTTCGACAGCGCCTTGCTGGTGTCGTTGTCCTCCGGCGTGACGTTCAATTTCTTGACCAGCGCCAGCGCCTGCTTGTTGACCGCCTCGTGGTCGCGCAGCATGTCCTCGGCAAACGCTTTCACGTCCTTGCTCTTCGCCCTCTTCTGCGCCTGCTTGGCGGCGTTGATGTCGATCACGCCGGCGGTGTAGGCGATATGGGCGATCTGGGGATCGGTGGGCTTGTCGGCTGCGCTGGCGCCTTCCAGCAGCGCGGGGCTCGACAACAGAATTGCCGCGGCGACCGCCGCGCTCCATCGGGTGAACATGGCTCGATACTCCTGTGGCGCCGGACGTTCGCCGGCGCGTTGCTTCACAGGGATTGGATGCGAGTATCGCGCGAACGTTCCCGAAAAATTACGGGCCGACGCCAATCAACCTATGCCAAGGCGCCCGAGCACGGCCTCCGTCAGGCGCTCGCAGCGCTGTCCGGCGAACGGAAACGCGTCCATCACGACGGGGCCGATCTTCTTCTCGACGTTCGCGCGCAGCAGGGTGCGCGCACGGTGCAGCCGCGTCTTGACGGTCTCGGGCTTGATGCCGAGCAGCTCGGCCGTCTCCTCCATGCTCATGGCCTCCATCACCCGCGCGATGAAGACCATGCGGTAGACGTCGGGCAATTCATCGACCGCGTGTTCGACGACGCGCTGGATCTCGCGTTGGGCCATGGATTTTTCCGGATCGGTTGCGGCGGACGAAAGGGGAAACTGGATGATCTGTGCTTCCAGCGTTGCCTCCGGCACCGATCCCAGCTCGACCTGCGGCTTCCGACTGCGCAAGCGTCCGAGCGCCTCGTTGATCGCAATGCGCGACAACCAGGTCGACAGCGCGGCTTCACCCAGAAAGCCATCGAGATGCGTGAAGGCGCGGACGTAGGTTTCCTGCACCACGTCCTCGGCCTCGCTGTCGCTGCGCAAGATGCCGCGCGCGAGGCGATAGAGCCTGCGGTTGTTGGCCTGCATGATCTCGCGGAGCGCGGCCTCGTCACGGCGCCGCGCGCGCTCGATCAGCTCGGATTCCGACGTCCTGAGGCCGGCGGACAGGCCGGCTGCGGTCCCTGGCATGGCGGGTACCTCGATCTCCATTGGTTCCGGACATTGGATGCCGGCCGGCAAGAAAGGTTCCCAGATTTCTTGCCCCGGATCTTACCCTCCCCTGAAGGGCAGGTAACCACACTTGAAGCTTCACAAGAGGTCGTCATGCCCGGGCTTGTCCCGGGCATCCACATTCTGTGCTGCGTGGCAAGGCGTGGATGGCCGGGACAAGCCCGGCCATGACGACGTGGAGAATATCGTGGCCAAAAGAGCACTGCCCGTACGCGACAGCTCTCCTCTAAAGGGGAGCTGGGCAAACCTAATCCGTCTCGATCGGCAGCGCCGGATCCCTCGCCCATTCGCCCATCGAGGCGTCGTAGAGCGTCAGTCTGTCGTAGCCGAGCTGCGTCAGCAGGAACAGGTCGATCGTCGCCGAGATGCCGCCGCCGCAATAGAGAATCACGCTCTTGTCGCGCGTGACACCCTGCGCCGCGAATTTCGCTTCCGCGTCCGCAAGGCCGGTCAGCGTCTTGTCGGCGTTCACGAGCGTTGCGGCTGATACGTTGATGCTGCCGGGAACGCGGCCCGGCCGGCCGTAGCGGCTCGGCTCGAGGCCGCGATGAAACTGCGGTCCGAGCGCGTTGACGATGACCGTCGAGGGATCTCCGATCCGCGCCTTCACGGTCGTCTTGTCGACGAAGAAGCCCGCGCGCGGCGCGGCCTTGAGGGTCGTGGCAGGATATCCCTTCGCCGCGCCTGTTGCGACCGGCCGCCCTTCTTCCTTCCATTTGTCGAAGCCGCCGTCGAGCACATGGGCATCGACGCCGAGCGAGCGCAGCATCCACCAGAACCGCGTCGCCCACATCATCGTCCCGATGCTGTAGAGCACGATGGTCTTGCTCGCATCAGCGCCGTGGCGGCCGAAGGCGGCCTCCAATTGGGCGACATCAGGCATCATGAAGAACTGCTGCGACGAGGTGTCGGAGAACTCGCCCTGCAGGTCGAGGAAATCGGCGCCGGGGATGTGACCCGCCGCGAACGTCTTGTCGCCGGGGACTGCACGATACGGTACGTCACTGCCTGATGGCACCGGCTCGTTGTAGGTCGTGCAGTCGTAGAGACGAAGGATGGGATCGCCCAGGATGGCGGCGAGCTGCTCGGTGGTGATGAGGGCACTCTGGCTTATTGGATAGTCTCCCATCATACGCACACCATCCCCGTCACCCTGAGGTGCCGGAGCGTAGCGAAGGCCTCGAAGGGCACGGCCACCAGCAGGTGCCGCTCATCCTTCGAGGCTTGCCATGCAATGCAGGAGCATTGCATGGCGCGCACCTCAGGATGACGGATCACAACGAGCGCGGCAAGCTACTGCTTCAGCGTCTCCAAAAACCGCACCGGCTCGCCCCGCGAGGGCGTCACCAGCTCGCCCTGCCACATCACGCGGCGGCCGCGGATGAAGGTGCCGACGGGCCAACCCGTGACGCGCAACCCGTCATAGGGCGTCCAGCCGGCTTTCGACGCCACCCATTTGTTGGTGATGGTCTCGCTGCGCTTCAAATCGACGATGGTGAAATCGGCGTCGTAGCCGGCGGCGATGCGGCCCTTGCAGGCCATGTTGTAGAGGCGCGCAGGGCCGGCGCTGGTGAGATCGACGAAGCGCGCCAGAGAAAGCCGGCCCGCATTGACGTGATCGAGCATCAGGGGCACCAGCGTCTGCACGCCGGTCATGCCGGAGGGCGAGGCCGGATAGGTCTTCTGCTTCTCCTCCAGCGTATGCGGGGCGTGGTCGGAGCCGAGCACGTCGATGATGCCCTGCTCGATGCCGCGCCAGATGCCGGCGCGGTGATCGGCGCCGCGCACCGGCGGGTTCATCTGAGCCAGCGTGCCGAGCCGCTCGTAGCACTCGGGCGCAACCAGCGTGAGATGGTGCGGCGTCGCTTCGCAGGAGGCGACGTCCTTGTGGTCGCGCAGGAACTCGATCTCTTCCTTGGTCGAGATGTGCAGCACGTGGATGCGCTTTCCGGTCTCGTGCGCGAGCTTGACGAGGCGCTGCGTCGCCATCAGCGCCGCGGTCTCGTCGCGCCACACCGGATGCGAGCGCGGATCGCCCTCGATGCGCAGCGACTTGCGGTCGTTGAGGCGGTATTCGTCCTCGGCATGGAAAGCCGCGCGGCGGCGGATCACCTGGAAGATGCGACGCAGGCTCTCATCGTCCTCCACCAGCAGCGCGCCGGTGGAGGAACCGATGAACACCTTGACGCCGGCACAGCCCGGCGCGCGCTCCAGCACCGGAAGGTCCTGCACGTTCTCACGGGTGCCGCCGATGAAGAAGGCGAAATCGCAATGCATGCGGTGATGCGCGCGCTTCACCTTGTCGGTGAAGGTGGCCTCCGTCACCGTCAATGGCGAGGTGTTCGGCATCTCGAACACGGCGGTGACGCCGCCCATCACGGCGCTGCGCGAACCGGTCTCGAGGTCTTCCTTCTGCTCCAGCCCGGGCTCCCGGAAATGCACCTGCGTGTCCATCACGCCGGGCAGGATGTGCAGGCCCTTGCAGTCGATGACCTCCGCGGCCGAGGCCTGCGATAATGGGCCCAGCTCGGCGATGCGGCCGCCGGTGATGCCGATATCGCGAACATTCTCGCCGTCCTGGTTGACGACGGTGCCGCCTTTGAGGATCACATCGAAACGCTGGGTCATGGCTGAAGGCCCTTGTCATCCCCAAGCGCAGGGCTCGAGGTCTTGTCGTTTATGCCTCGCGGGCTTACGTTCCGGAGCAACATGTCGCAAGAGATTTTCGCATGAAATCAGCGTTTCTTCCCGACCGGGGCGTGGTCAAGGTCGCGGGCGAGGATGCGCGCAACTTCCTCAACGGCCTGGTCACGACCGACCTCGACAGGCTGAAACCGGGGCTGGGGCGATTCGGCGCGTTGCTGACGCCGCAGGGCAAGATCATCGTGGATTTCCTGATCACGGAAGTCCCCGCGGGTCACGGCGGCGGGTTCCTGATCGACTGCCCCAAGGCGCTGGCCGAGAGCTTCGCCACCAAGCTGAAATTCTACAAGCTGCGCGCCAAGGTCACGGTGGAAAACCTCGATCTCGGCGTGCTCGCGGCCTGGGACGGCCAGCCTGCGGCGCAGCCCGATCTTGCCTTCACTGATCCGCGCAACGAAACGCTCGGCTATCGCATCCTGATCCCCGAAGATCTCAAGGAGAAGCTCTCCGACCTCATCGGGGCCGAGCTGGTCGAGGCGACCGACTACGAGGCGCACCGCATCGCGCTCGGCGTGCCGCGCGGCGGGCTTGATTTCATGTACAGCGATGCGTTTCCGCACGAGACCAACATGGACCGCCTTGCCGGCGTCGACTTCGACAAGGGTTGCTATGTCGGCCAGGAGGTCGTCTCGCGCATGCAGCATCGCGGCACCGCGCGCACCCGCAGCGTGAAGGTGCTGCTCGACGGCCCCTCGCCCGAGGCCGGCGCAACCATTCTCGCCGGCGACAAGCCGGTCGGCACCATCGGCTCGACATCAGGCGGCAAGGGCATTGCCCTGGTGCGCATCGACCGTGTCGCAGACGCGCTCGATGCCGGCCAACCCCTCACCGCAGGCGGCCTCGCCTTGAAGCTGGCAGAACCTGACGTCGTCCGTATTCCAGCGAAGCAGCCCACCGCATGAGCCGAGCCCCTCGTCTGCATCCCGACGGAAAGACCCGCTGCCCCTGGCCGGGCGATGATCCGTTCTACGTTGCCTATCACGACACCGAATGGGGCGTGCCGGAGTATGACGACCGCGCGCTGTACGAAAAGCTGATCCTCGACGGTTTCCAGGCCGGCCTGTCCTGGATCACGATCCTGCGCAAGCGCGACAATTTCCGCACAGCCTTCGACGAATTCCAGCCGGAGAAGATCGCGCGCTACAATGCGAAGAAGGTGCACGCGCTGATGAACGATGCCGGCATCGTGCGCAACCGTGCCAAGATCGACGGCACGATCGCGAGCGCGAAGTCTTATCTCGACATCATGGAGAAAGGCCCGGGCTTCTCAAAACTGCTGTGGGACTTCATGGACGGACGGCCCAAGGTCAATCATTTCAAGACCACGGCGAGCGTGCCGGCCTCGACGCCGCTGTCGGTGCAAATCTCGAAGGATCTGTCCTCGCGCGGCTTCAAATTCGTCGGCCCGACCATCGTCTATGCCTTCATGCAGGCGACCGGCATGGTCAACGACCACCTCGTCGACTGCCACTGTCACGCCAGCTGCAGCAAGACGCAGCGCAAGCCGCGCCTCAAGGTCAAATGACGGCCAAGAAGACCGCACGCGACGTGGCGTCCCGCGCCTGGCAGCGCATGCTGTCGGGACGGCGGCTCGATCTGCTCGATCCCTCCCCGCTCGACGTCGAGATCGCCGACATCGCGCATGGACTGGCGCGCGTCGCGCGCTGGAACGGGCAGACCGTTGGCACACACATCTTCTCGGTTGCACAGCACACGCTGCTGGTGGAAACCGTGATGCGGCACGAGATGCCGCGCGTCGACCAGCGCATGCGGCTCGCAGCGCTGCTGCATGATGCGCCCGAATATGTCATCGGCGACATGATCTCGCCGTTCAAGGCGGTGCTCGACGGCCATTACAAGGCGGTCGAAAAACGCCTGCTCGGCGCCATCCATATCCGCTTCGGACTGCCGCCGGTGCTGCCTGAGGAGGTCACGCTGGCGATCAAGGCCGCCGATCGCGGGGCGGCCTATCTGGAAGCGACCGAGCTTGCGGGCTTCAGCGAGAGCGAGGCGCGGCGCCTGTTCGGCAAGGATCCCGGCCTCTCCGACAGCGTCCGGCGCGACTATCTGACGCCGTGGACGGCGGCGCGGGCCGAGAAGCAGTTTCTGGAGCGGTTTGGCGCGGTGTTCGCGTGAGCATCATCCCTTCGTAGGGTGGGCAAAGGCGCGTTAGCGCCGTGCCCAAGTCCTTTCGCTTTTGCGACAAAGATGCTGTGCACGCTTCCGCCTTCGCTCTTCGAGCTACGGCGGACATGTCGCTTTGCCCACCCTACGGCACCGGCTATAGTCGCGGCAAAAAGGTCCCCCATGATCCACGTCTGTTCCCTCGCCGCGCTTCCCGAAACCGTCCGCCTCACCAGGGCCAGCCACGTGCTGACCGTGATGGCCAATGTCGAACAGGTGGCACGGCCGGTGTCCGTGCTGCCCGCCAACCATCTCAAGGTGTCGATGGACGACATCACCGAGGAGATGGACGGTTTCGTCGCACCGTCCGAGACCCATATCGATCAGGTGCTGAACTTCGTGCGCGGCTGGGACCGCAGCGCGCCGCTGGTGGTGCATTGCTATGCCGGCATCAGCCGCTCCACCGCGAGCGCGTTCGCGGCGGTCTGCGCGCTCAATCCAAACCGCGACGAGCTCGAGATCGCCAGGAAGATCCGCGCGGCCTCGCCGATCGCCTCGCCGAACCGGCGCATCGTCGGCCTTGCCGACCGTGCGCTGGGACGCAACGGCCGCATGCTGCGCGCGCTCGACGAGATCGGCCCGGGCGCGATGATGGTCGAGGGCCGTCCCTTCGTGATCGAGCTCGAATGACAGCTGCGCCACATCGCAGATGCTGCGTCATGGCCGGGCTTGTCCCGGCCATCCACGAACTTTCGCGCGGTACGAAGAACGTGGATGCCCGGGACAAGCCCGGGCATGACGAGTTTGTGGCAACAGCTGCGCGCGATATCACATGACCGAGACGCTGCTGACGCCGATCGAGATCGGCCTGACCGCGGCGATCGTCGCGATCGAGGGGCATGAGCCGCTGATCCTCACCGCGCGCGGCAATGACGGGCTTGCCGGCCTGCCGTTCGGCCCGTTCGACGCGCTCGCGCATCGCACCTTCGACATCGGCCTGCGCGCCTGGGTCGAGGAACAGGCAGGCTTGCGGCTCGGCTATGTCGAGCAGCTCTACACCTTCGGCGATCGCGGCCGCCATGCCGAGGCCGGCGACACCGGCGCGCATATGGTGTCGATCGGCTATCTCGCCTTGACGCGCGCGGTGGACGGCGAGCTTGCGGCAAACGCGGCGAGCTTCGCGCCATGGTATCGCTTCTTCCCTTGGGAAGACCGGCGCGAGGAGCCGCCTGCGATCATCGCCCGCGACATCATTCCCGCGCTGACCGAATGGGCCGCGGAGGAGACGCCGGAGACGACGCGCGCGCTGCCGCGCAAGGATCGCGTGCGGTTCTATTTCGGCCTTGACGGGGCGGCCTGGGACGAGGAGCGCGTGCTCGACCGCTACGAGCTCTTGTACGAGGCGGGGCTGGTCGAGGAAGCGCGACGCGACGGCCGCCCTGCGGCATTAGCGCGCAAGACGCTTCCCCCGCTCGGGACCTCGATGCAGTTCGACCACCGCCGGATTCTCGCCACGGCGATCGCGCGGCTGCGGGCAAAACTGAAGTATCGTCCTGTCGTCTTTGAACTTTTGCCGCCTGAATTCACACTTACCGAACTGCAGCATACGGTCGAGGCAATCTCCGGCCGGCGCCTGCACAAGCAGAATTTCCGCCGCCTGGTCGAAATGGAAGCCCTGGTCGAACCGACCGGGGTGATGTCGACACAGACGGGCGGACGGCCGGCGGCGCTCTATCGCTTCCGGCGCGACGTGCTCCAGGAGCGGCCCGCGCCGGGCTTGCGCGTGCGCTCCCGGCGTTAACCCGACATATTACGTGACCGGCCCCTGCCCGCCGGTCGCCTGGAGGCTTTATGTTCGACGGCCCGTTTGACGTCTTTGCGTGGATCATTGCGATCGCCGCCTTCCTGATCGCGATCAAGGCCTCCAGCCAGGCGGCCGAGCTGCGCCGGCGACTGAATTCGCTCGAAGAGATGTTCTACGCGCAGCGGCAGGTGCAGCCGCCGCCGCTCATGCCCGTGCAGGAGCAGGCCCCCGCGCCCGCGACGACGGCCGCCGAGCCGCCGCCGCTTGCGCCCGAAGCCGAAGCGGCGCCGCCTCCATTCGTCGCCGAAGAACTTTCACCGCCGCCGCTCGAAGCGAGCCCCGCGGCTGCCGCACCACCTCCGGTGCCGGCCGCGGCCCCCGGCTTCGAGGAGCAGCTCGGCACCCGCTGGGTGGTGTGGATCGGCGGCCTTGCGCTCGCGCTCGGCGGCTTCTTCATGGTGCGCTATTCGATCGAGGCCGGCCTGCTCGGCCCGGGCGTGCGCGTGTTCCTGGGCGGCCTGTTCGCAGCTGCGCTGCTCGGGGCCGGCGAGTGGTCGCGGCGCAAGGAAAGCATTTCCAACATCCAGGCGCTGCCGATCGCCAACATCCCGGCGATTCTCACCGCCGCGGGTACGGCGGTAGCGTTCGCGACCATCTATGCCGCCTATGCGCTCTATGGCTTCCTCGTGCCCGCCACCGCCTTCGTGCTGCTCGGCATCGTGGCCATGTGCACGCTCGCCGCCGCGCTGCTGCACGGGCCGGCGCTGGCCGGCCTCGGCGTGGTCGGCGCCTTCGTGACGCCGCTCCTCGTCTCCAGCGGCAAGCCGGATTACTGGGCGCTCTACATCTACCTCGCCATCGTCACTGCCGCGAGCTTCGGCCTCGCGCGCATCCGGCTGTGGCGCTGGCTCGCGGTCACGACGATCGCCTTTGCCGTGCTCTGGATCTTCCCGGGTCTCGACACCGAGCAGGTCCAGGTCGCGCCGCACGCCTTCCATGCTATTGCAGGCTTCGTGCTCGCCGCGCTGCTCGTGGTCTGCGGCTTCATGTTCGGCCCCACCATCGAGGACGGCGAGATCGAGCCGGTTTCGTCCAGCTCGCTCGGCGCCTACCTGTTCGGCGCCATGCTGATCGTGCTGTCGAGCGCACATGCGGATCTGGCGCTGATCGCGTTCACGCTTCTCGTCGGCGCGACGCTTCTCGTCGCCTGGCGTGCGCCGGCGGCCACCGGCGCGCTCGGCGCGGCCGCAGCGACCGTCTTCATCGTGTTCGCCGAATGGGCGGTGCGCGCCAATCCCGACATGCTGGTGCTGCCGGGCGGCGCGATGTCCGGTATCGGGCCGACCGCGATCGACAGCTCGGTGACGCTGCATCTGGTGATGGC
>NZ_PTFE01000117.1:0-21426 GCF_002936975.1 Bradyrhizobium sp. AC87j1 | reverse complement strand
GTCCTATTGCAGCCCGCTCGAGCCCGGTCCCTGCATTCCCGAGATCGACTATCCTTACGGCCAGAACCTCCAGCTCACGATCGAGACTGTGCCGTCCGAGGCCGACCGCGCCAAATATCAAAAGCCCGATCACGATCTCGACACGATCGGCGACCTCTTCGCCGAGCTGCGCAGCTGCTGGTCGCCGCCATCGGACAATCCGCGAGCAGGCATGCAGATGTCGGTGCGCTTCAGCTTCAACAGGGCCGGCGGCCTGATCGGCCCGCCGCGCTTGACCTTCGCAACCCCTGGCGTTCCCGCCGATACCCGGACGACCTACCTGGATGCGATCAATTCATCGCTGAAGGCTTGCCTGCCGCTGAAATTCACCGGCGGACTCGGCGGCGCGCTGGCCGGGCGGCCGATCGCGATCCGCTATGTCGACAATCGCGAGCTGGGTAAATAGCGCATCAGTTGCGACTACGGCCCAATCGATGATACCTCAGAGGCGGGGCTGCTTTGCGGGGAGGATGTCGTGGGTCTGCTGGTCATGATCCTGGGGCTTGCGCTGTTTTTTGCGACCCATGTGTTCACCACCAAACGTGAGGCGCGCGCGCAGGCGATCGCGACGCTGGGCGAGGGGACCTACAAGATCCTCTATGCCGTGGTCTCGCTCGCAGGCCTCGCGTTGATCATCTGGGGCTTTGCCCATTACCGCAGCTCCGGCTGGATCGACATCTGGTATCCGCCGACGGCGATGAAGCACATCACGCTCGCGCTGATGCTGCCCGCGGTCATCCTGGTGGTCGCCTCTTACCTGCGCGGCCGCATCTACGCGACGCTGAAGCACCCGATGCTGGCCGGTATCAAGCTGTGGGCGGCGGCGCATCTTTTGGCCAATGGCGATCTCGGCTCCATCATCCTGTTCGGCTCGTTCCTGGGCTGGGCAGTGTATGACCGCATTTCGCTTAAGCATCGCACCGACGCCGGCGGCCCGCCGATCCCGGTGGGCGGCGTCAGCAACGATCTGATTGCGGTCGTCGTCGGCGTCGTCGCCTATGTCGCGCTGGCCTTCGCGTTCCATCCGGTCGTGATCGGTGTTCCCGTGATCGGGGTCTAGCCGGTCAGCACAAGACGAAACCCGATGTCCATGCGCGGAAGCCAATAAGAGCAACAAGCCGAGGGCCCTTCGATGGATTGGTCGCAATCTCAGATCCCGCCGATGCGGTTCGAGGCGCGCTTCGGCGACCGCGTGGTGCCGGCATTTTCGGATCGGCCGGCGAGCGTGTGGGAGATGATCGCGCAAGCCCGCGCCCGTAATGCCGATGGCGAGGCGCTGATCGCAGGCAATGTCCGGCTGAGCTGGCGGCAGGCCGTGGAGCAGGCCGCGCGGATCGCCACGGGCTTCCGCAAGCTCGGCCTGCAGCGCGGCGACCGCGTCGCGATCCTGCTCGGCAACCGCATCGAATTTCCGCTGCTGCTGTTTGCCGCCGCGCATGAGGGGCTGGTCACCGTGCTGCTCAGCACGCGCCAGCAGAAGCCGGAGATCGCTTATGTCCTCGCCGATTGCGGCGCCAAGATCCTGATCCACGAAGCAGGGCTTGCAGAGCGGCTGCCCGATGCGCAGGATGTGCCCGATGTGATCCACCGCATCGCCGTCGACGACGATCCGGCTCGCTCGCGCTTCGCCGCGCTCGCCGAGAACCCGCCGGCGCCTGCGCCGATCGAGGTGAGCGAAGAGGATACCGCGATGATCCTCTACACCTCGGGCACGACGGGCAAGCCGAAGGGCGCGTTGCTGGCCCATTGCAACATCGTCCATTCCTCGATGGTGTTCGTGTCCTGCCTGCAACTGACGGAAGCGGACCGCTCGATCGCGGCGGTGCCGCTCGGCCATGTCACGGGCGTCGTCGCCAACATCACGACGATGATCCGCAGCAGTGGCGCGCTGATCATCATGCCCGAGTTCAAGGCGGCCGATTACCTCAAGCTCGCCGCGCGCGAGCGCGTCACCTACACGGTGATGGTGCCGGCGATGTACAATCTCTGCCTGCTGCAGCCTGATTTCGACAGCTACGACCTGTCGAGCTGGCGCATCGGCGGCTTTGGCGGGGCGCCGATGCCGGTCGCGACCATCGAGAAGCTCAAGGCGACAATTCCCGGCCTGAAGCTGATGAACTGCTACGGCGCAACCGAGACGACGTCGCCCTCGACGATCATGCCGGGCGAGCTGACCGAGAGCCATATCGACAGCGTCGGCCTGCCGTGTCCGGGCGCGCGCATCGTTGCGATGGACCCGGACGGGCGCGAGCTGCCCCATGGCGAGATCGGCGAGCTCTGGATTCAGAGCGCCTCCGTCATCAAGGGCTATTGGAATAACCCCAAAGCCACCGCCGAAAGCTTCACCAGCGGATTCTGGCACTCCGGCGATCTCGGCTCGGTCGATGCGGAAGGCTTCGTCCGCGTGTTCGACCGGCAGAAGGACATGATCAATCGCGGCGGCCTGAAGATCTATTCGGCCGAGGTCGAATCCGTGCTGGCCGGCCATCCCGCGGTGATCGAGAGCGCGATCATCGCCAAGGCCTGCCCGGTGCTGGGCGAGCGCGTCCACGCCGTGGTGGTGACGCGTGCGCCGGTCGCCGGCGAGGCCTTGCGCGTCTGGTGCGCCGAGCGCTTGTCCGACTACAAGGTTCCCGAGACCATGGCGATCACACCAGACCCGCTGCCGCGCAACGCCAACGGCAAGGTGCTGAAGCGGCAGCTCAGGGAGCTCCTGGGCGCTTGAGCCGGGCAGGCGCAATCCGGGCTGTCCCGGGTGGTTAACGCCTTGATTGGGCTCGCTTTGCCTTGCCACCGCCATATCGTTAGGGTACCTCGCCGCCACGTGGGGGACGGGATTCCTGACGCGAACGCTTCGGCGCGCGTACCCGGACGGGCATGGGATTAGCATAAGTGTCTGAATTATTTAACGAAGTCGACGAGGAAGTACGTCGCGAACAGCTTAAGAAGCTGTGGGATAGATATTCGATCTACTTCATCGCCCTGATGGTGCTGGTCGTTGCCGGCGTCGGTGGCTGGCGCGGTTATCAATATCTGGAGTCCAAGAAGGCCGCCGAGGCCGGCGCCGCCTTCGAGAAGGCCGCCGAGCTGTCCGATCAGGACAAGCATGCCGAGGCCGAGGCCGCCTTCATCGAGCTCGCCGCCAAGGCGCCCTCGGGTTATCGCACCCTGGCGCGGCTGCGCGCCGCAGCCGAGGCGGCGCCCCGCGACGCCAAGGCTGCCGCCAAAATGTATGACGACATCGCTTCCGACCGCAGCGTCGGTGGTGAGTGGCAGGATCTGGCCAAGATCCGCGCCGCCGGCCTGGTGCTCGACAGCGCCAGCTATGCCGACATGCAGCAGCGGCTCGAGGCTTCCGCCGCCCCCAAATCGACCTTCCGCCATACCGCCCGCGAGATGCTGGCGCTGTCGGCTTGGCGCAACAACGACATGACCGCGGCCCGCAAATGGCTCGACGCGATCGGCGAAGACGGCGAAACGCCGCCCGGCCTGCGCTCGCGCGCCGAGGCGCTCCAGGCCCTGCTGCCGCCCGTCGCCAAGAGCTGAGCAAAAAAGAGCTGAGCAAGAAGAGCTGACGACGGCTCCCTGACCTAGACGAGACACGATATGCGCCGCACGCCACGCTTGATCGCAGCCGCCGTCCTGATCGCCTTCACGGGCGTCCTGGGCGGCTGCTCCAGCTTCGATCCAAGCGACATGCTCGACTTCCTCGACACCAAGAAGAAGCTGCCGGGCGACCGCAAGCCGGTCTTCCCGGAGGGCGTGCCGGGCCTTGAGCAGGGCGTCCCGAAGGATATGTACAAGGGCGCGCAGCAGCAGCCCGATCCGAACGCGCCTGCCGTCGCGGCTCTGCCAGCCGAGCCGCCGCCCGAGGCCAAGCCGGCGAAGGGTGCCAAGGCGAAGCACACCAGGCAGCCGGCCGCCGCAGCCGCAGCGCCGACTGAAGCGCCCGCTGGCGAAGTCGACGGCGAGGCCCAGCCGGAGGCGGCGCCGGCCTCAGCCGCTCCGCCGCCCAAGCACAAGATCGTCCGCAAGCGCACCACTGCGCCGCCGCCGGATCAGCCGGTCCAGCAGGCGCAACCGACCCAGACCACGCAGCAGCAGACGCAGGGCGGCTTCCCGGCGCCGCTGCCGAGCGGCAGCTTCTCGCGCTAATTTTTTCCTTTCATTGACAGGCGCAGCCCCGGCAGCGCACGAATGACCGATGTCCTTCACGATCGCCATTATCGGCCGGCCCAATGTCGGCAAATCGACGCTGTTCAACCGCCTGGTCGGACAGAAGCTCGCGCTCGTCGACGACCTGCCGGGCGTCACCCGCGACCGCCGCGAGGGTGAGGCGAGGCTAGGCGATCTCGAATTCACCATCATCGACACTGCCGGCCTCGACGAGGGCGCCAAGGGCTCGCTGACCGCGCGCATGCAGGAGCAGACCGAGACCGCGATCGCGCAGGCCGACGCGCTGTTCTTCGTCATCGATGCCCGCGTCGGCCTCACGCCGACCGACCGCGCCTTCGCCGATTTCGCCCGCAAGGCCAACAAGCCCGTGCTGCTGGTCGCCAACAAGAGCGAGGGCAAGCATGGCGATGCCGGCGCGATGGAATCCTTTGCGCTCGGCCTCGGCGATCCCATCCAGATCTCGGCCGAGCATGGCGAAGGCATGGGCGAGCTCTACGATGAGCTCGCCAAGCTGATGCCGGAGCCCGTCGATGACGACGAGACCGAGGACGACGAGCCGCTCACCGAGGAAGAGGCCGCGACGCGCCCGATCCGGGTCGCCATCGTCGGCCGGCCCAATGCCGGCAAGTCGACGCTGATCAACCATCTGCTCGGCGAGGAACGCCTGCTGACGAGCCCGGAGGCTGGCACCACGCGCGATTCCATCGCGGTCGAGATCAACTGGAAGGGCCGCGAGTTTCGCGTGTTCGACACAGCAGGTCTCCGCCGGCGCTCTCGCATCGAGGAGAAACTGGAAAAGCTCTCGGTCGCCGACGCCCTGCGCGCGGTCCGTTTTGCCGAAGTCGTCGTGATGATGATGGATTCGCAGAACCGCTTCGAGGAGCAGGATTTGCGTATCGCCGATCTGATCGAGCGCGAGGGCCGTGCGGTGGTGCTCGCCGTCAACAAATGGGACCTGATGGAGAGCAAGGGGGGCGGTGCGATCTCGGGTCTGCGTCGCGATGCCGACCATTTGCTGCCGCAGATCAAGGGCGTGCCGATCGTCGCGGTCTCGGGCCTGATGGGCGAGGGCATCGATCGGCTGATGCAGGCGATCCAGGACGCCTACGCGCTTTGGAACCGGCGCGTGTCGACTTCGGCATTGAACCGCTGGTTCGAGCAGGCGGTTCAGGCCAATCCGCCGCCGGCCGTGTCCGGCCGACGGCTCAAGCTCAATTACATCACGCAGACCAAGGCGCGCCCGCCGAGCTTCGTGCTGTTCTGCTCGCGCGCTGATGCGGTGCCGCAGTCTTATTTGCGCTACCTCATCAATTCCATGCGCGAGACTTTCGAACTGCCGGGCACGCCGGTGCGCATCACCTTGCGCGAGAAGGCCAATCCCTTCGCGCACAAGCGCAAGCGGCCGTCGTGAGTGACGGCGCCCGCGAGGTGGCGGCGCAAGGCGCCGTGCCCGCGAGGCGCGGCGTGGTCGCCTTCATCTTCGTCACCATCCTCTTGGACATGCTCGCGCTCGGCGTCATCATGCCAATCCTGCCGAAGCTGATCGAGAGCTTCGTTGACAACGACACCGCCCACGCCGCCCGCATCTTCGGCCTGTTCGGCACGGCCTGGGCGCTGATGCAGTTCGTGTTCTCGCCGTTGCTCGGCGCGCTGTCGGATCGCTTCGGGCGGCGGCCGGTGGTGCTGCTGTCGAATTTCGGGCTCGCGGCCGACTACGTGCTGATGGCGCTGGCGCCGTCCCTGGTGTGGTTGTTCGTCGGCCGCGTCATCTCCGGCATCACCTCGGCCAGCATCTCGACGGCCTTTG
Source organism: Bradyrhizobium sp. AC87j1 (assembly GCF_002936975.1). Taxonomy (NCBI): domain Bacteria; kingdom Pseudomonadati; phylum Pseudomonadota; class Alphaproteobacteria; order Hyphomicrobiales; family Nitrobacteraceae; genus Bradyrhizobium; species Bradyrhizobium sp. AC87j1. The sequence continues at coordinate 15,404 of NZ_PTFE01000117.1, read as the reverse complement.
CCTATATCGCCGACATCACGCCGCCGGAGCGGCGCGCGGCGGTCTTCGGCCGGATTGGCGCGGCGTTCGGCGCCGGCTTCATCCTGGGGCCAGCGCTCGGCGGCCTGCTCGGCGATATCGATCCGCGCCTGCCGTTCTGGGCGTCGGCGGCCCTCAGCTTCGCCAATGCGCTCTATGGGCTATTCGTCCTGCCGGAATCGCTCGCGCCCGACAAGCGCGCGCCGTTCCGCTGGCGGAGTGCCAGTCCGCTCGGGGCGCTCCGCCTCTTGCGCTCCAATGCAGTGCTCGCTGCGTTGTCCGTCGTCAATTTCATCGCGCAGGTCGCGCATGTCGTGTTGCCCTCGACCTTCGTGCTCTATGCGACCTATCGCTACGGCTGGGATTCCAAGACCGTGGGATTGACGCTGGCGATGGTCGGCATCTGCGCCATGGTGGTGCAGGGGCTCGCGATCGGCCCGATCGTGCGCGTGCTCGGCGAGCGGAACGCGCTGTTGCTCGGCCTGTGTTGTGGCGCGCTCGGCTTCGTCGTCCTGGGCGCTGCGCCGACCGGGCCGCTGTCCTGGCTCGGGATTCCCATTCTGGCGCTGTGGGGCATCTCGGGTGCCGCGTCGCAAGCGTTGATGACGCGGCTGGTCTCAGCCGATCAGCAGGGCCAGCTCCAGGGCGCGACCGCGAGCGTGCAGAGCGTGTCGCAGCTCGTCGGTCCGTTCCTGTTCACGCTGACCTTTTCCTATTTCATCAGCGTCGGCGCGCCGCTGCATCTGCCCGGCGCACCGTTCCTGCTCGCGGCAGCGCTGATGGTGGTCTGCGTAGCGATCGCGGTGCGGACGCTGGGTGGGGCGAAGACAGTCTCGTAGCAACCAAGACGGTCTCGTAGGGTGGGCAAAGCGAAGCGTGCCCACCGCCTTCTGTTAGTGCGGCGAGATGGTGGGCACGGCGCTGACGAGCCTTTGCCCACCCTACGGCTGCTCGCCAAGCCGTACGAGCGTAGAGCGGATTAGCGAAGCGTAATCCGCCACCTTTGTCGGGGCGAGAGAAGTGGTGGGTTACGCCAGCGGACTGCGCTTCGCGCAGCCGCGTGCTAACCCAACCTACGGTCTCTTACTTCTTCACCAGCGGACAATCGCTGTCCTTGAGCGGCTTGGCTGCGTCTTCTGCCGCGATCGTGGCGATCTGCTTGTAATAGTCCCACGGCCCCTTCGACTCCTCGGGCTTCTTCACCTCGAACAGGTAGGCCGGGATGAGACGGCGGCCGTCCTGGCGCAGCGGGCCGTTGCCGAACAGCGGATCGTCGGTCGGCAGCTCCTTCATCTTGGCGACGACCTTGGCGCCGTCATGCGGATTGCCGCCGAGCGCGTCCATCGCCTTCAGATAGTGCAGCACCATCGCGTAATTGCCCGCCTGCGTCATCGACGGCATCGCGTTCTTGCTGGCGAGCGCCGAGAAGCGCTTGGACCATTCGCGGGTCTTGTCGTTCAGGTCCCAGTAGAACGATTCGGTGAAGGTCAGGCCCTGGGCGGTCTTCAGTCCCAACGAATGCACGTCGTTGATGAACAACAGCAGGGCCGCGAGCTTCTGGCCGGCGGAGACGATGCCGAATTCGGCCGCCTGCTTGATCGAGTTCGTGGTGTCGCCGCCGGCGTTGGCAAGGCCTACCACCTTGGACTTGGAGGATTGCGCCTGCAGCAGGAAGGATGAGAAGTCCGCCGTATTGATCGGATGCTTGACGCTGCCGAGCACCTTTCCGCCGTTCGCGGTCACGACCGCCGTGGTGTCGCGTTCGAGCGCGTGGCCGAAGGCATAGTCCGCGGTCAGGAAGAACCAGCTGTCGCCGCCGGCCTTGGTCAGCGCCTTGCCGGTGCCGTTGGCCAGCATGTAGGTGTCATAGGTGTAGGAGATCGTGTTCGGCGTGCAGGCCTTGCCGGTGAGGTCGGCGGAGGCGGCGCCGGAATTCAGCAGCACCGCATTCTTTTCCTTGACGAGGTTGCTGACCGCCAGCGCGACACCGGAGTTCGGCGTATCGGCGATCGCGTCGACCTTCTCGTTGTCGATCCACTGCCGGGCGATGTTGACGCCGACGTCGGGCTTGTTCTGGTGATCGCCGCTGATGACGTCGATCTTCCAGCCCTTCTTGAGCAGGCCGGAATCCTCGACCGCCATCTTGATCGCAACCACGGAGTTGGGGCCGCCGATGTCGGCATAGAGGCTCGACATGTCGTTGAGCACGCCGATCTTGACGGTCTTGTCCTGCGCGTAGGCGGATGTTGCAAAACCGAAGGCGGCACAGGCCAGAAGGGCCGCGGAGCGGCGCGCGAACGTCGTCGTCATAAAAGGTTTCCTCCATTGTCAAATATGCGGACGGCTCTCTTGCGGAGCCTTGTTCCAGCTGATTGGCTCTAGCCTGTCCCAGGGCCGGCGGCAATGCGCCTAAAGCCGGATGACGCTGCGTCGTAGCGTCATCCGTCGGTTAACTTTTTGGGAAAAATGCGTTGAGACGCTATTTTGAGCGCGTCCGATGTCAGCTTGAATTTCTGGATGCGCTTTCCGGTATCGACCTCGGCGGTATAGACGTTACCCCTCGCGTCGATCGCCATGGCGTGCACCCAGTGGAATTGACCGGCGTTGCGGCCGTTGTGCCCGAAGCTGCCGACCACGCTGCCGTCCTCGCGCTTGATGACCCGGATCTCGTTGTTCTCGCCGTCGGCGCTGAGCAAATAGGTCTGCTTCGGATCGGGCCAGATCGCGATGTCCCACACCGCGCCGTTGCCGAGCGTGTTCTTCTCGAAGAAGAACTCCTTCACGAAGCTGCCGTCCTTCTTGAACACCTGGATACGGTTGTTGATGCGGTCGCAGACATAGACGAGGCCGTCATTGGCGAGCTTCACGCAGTGGACGGGGTTGCCGAATTGCTGCGAGACCGGCGCCTTGGGATCGTAGGGCGCCTGCTTGGCGTCGTCGGGCTTGTTGCCATAGGCCCCAGTGCCGCTTGTAGGCGAGGGTGGTCGCATCGAACACGATGACGCGGCGGTTGCCATAGCCGTCGGCGACATAGATTTCGTTGGCCTCCTTGTCGAGCGCGGTCTCGGCGGGCTTGCCGAGCTGCGTCGTGTCGTTGCTGCCAAGGCTCGGGGCGAACTTGCCGATCTGGGCGACGAACTTGCCGTCGAGCGTGAACTTCAAGATGGCGTTGTCGTTGTCGGCATTGCCGCCGACCCAGACGAAGCCGCGCTCGTCGACCTCGATGCCGTGCTCGCGGCCGACCCAGTCATAGCCCTGGCCCGAACCGCCCCAGGACCGCAGCAGATTGCCGTCGACGTCGAATTCGAGCACAGGCGGCGCCGACACGCAGCATTTCGAGCGCGGCGGAGTGAGGCTTGCGCCGTTCTCGTCGTCGGTGAGCGAGCGCGGGCGATGGATCACCCAGATATGGCCCTGCCAGTCGACCGTGATGCCGCCGACCTGGCCGAGGATCCAGTTGTTCGGCAGCTGCTTTGGCCAGGAGGCATCGACCGCAAAAGTCGGGACGCCGCCGGCGTTCGAGGCAACCGGAAACGCGAACGCGACGGCTCAGAATGGAGAGAGCGTGACGTGCGAGCGCAGACGTAGAGCCTGCGCGATCGTGCCATGGCGCCATGGCATCCTCCCTTTCTTGGCGTGCGGCTTGCTGCCGCTTGCGCGCGGGCAGTCAATCGCGGGGAGGCAGTCGAGTCAATCAGGCCGGGGAGCGGAAGCTCATCAGGCTGCGGGTCTTGTAGTCGTAGAACTTGCCGGTCTCGGTCCAGTCAGGCGCGCACATCGGCACGATGAATTCGGCGACCTGCTCGGGCGTGTCGAGCGTCGCCGGGTCTTCGCCCGGCATCAGGGTCGCGCGCATGCGGGTGCGGACCGGGCCGGGGTTGAACAGATTGACGCGCAGCTTCGTGTTCGCGGTCTCTTGCGCCCATGCGCGGGCCAGTGTTTCCAGTGCGGCCTTGGACGCCGCGTAGGGGCTGACATAGGCGGTCGCCTTGTTGGCGGCGCCCGAGGTGATGAACACGGCGCGGCCGGCATCGGACTGCTTCAGCAGTGGCTCCATGCAGCGGATCAGCTGGAAGTTCGCGGAGACGTTGACGGCCATCACGTCGGTGAAGGTCTTCAGCTCGATATGGCCAATCGGCGAGGAGGGGCCGAGCACGCCGGCATTGCCGACGAGGATGTCGAGCTTGCCGTAGCGCTCGTGCAGGCCGGCGCCGAGCCGCGCGATGCCGTCGGAATCGGTGAGGTTGAGCGGTACCAGCGTGGCGCTGCCGCCGACTTTCCGGATCTCGTCGTCGAGCTCTTCCAGCCCGCCCTGCGTGCGCGCCACCGCCACGATATGCGCGCCGGCTTTGGCGAGCGCGATCGCGGTGGCATAGCCGATGCCGCGCGAGGCGCCGGTGACGAGAGCGATGCGATCAGCGAGGGGTTTTGTCATGGCGGGGTTTTACAGGCGTGGTTGGCCGGGACAAGCCCCCATCCGCAGCTGTCATTCCGGGGCGATGCGAAGCATTCCCGGAATCTCGAGATCCTCAGGTGCGCAATTGCGCACCACAGTTCGGTCCTTACGGACCGCCCCGGGATGACGGCTGCGCCGTCAGCTCGCCTCCGCCAGCAGAGACAGCTGTCGCGGCTGCTGCTCGGTCTGGGTCTGGTCGGTGAGGTGGGTCGGATAGGCCCCGGTAAAACAATGATCCGAGAATTTCGGATTGGCGGGGTCGCGGCCGGGCTCGCCCATGGCGCGGTACATGCCGTCGATCGACAGGAAGGCGAGCGAGTCGGCGCCGATGATCTCGCGCATCTCCTCCAGCGAATGCGTCGCCGCGAGAAGACCGCCGCGATCCGGCAGATCGATGCCGTAATAATCGGGATAGAGGATCGGCGGTGAGGCGAGACGGAAGTGCACTTCCTTGGCGCCGGCATCGCGCATCATGCGCACGATCTTCTTCGAGGTGGTGCCGCGCACCAGCGAGTCGTCGATCAGGATGATGCGCTTGCCTTCGATCGCGGCGCGGTTGGCCGAATGCTTCATGCGTACGCCGGATTCGCGGATCGCCTGCGTCGGCTGGATGAAGGTGCGGCCGACATAGTGGTTGCGGATGATGCCGAGCTCGAACGGCACGCCGGAATGCTGGCTGTAGCCGACCGCGGCGGGCACGCCGGAATCCGGCACCGGCACGACGACGTCGATCGGCACGTGGCTCTCGCGCGCGAGCTGCGCACCGAAGGCCTTGCGCACCTCGTAGACCGAGCGGCCGTGGACGATGGAATCCGGACGGGCGAAATAAATGTATTCGAAGATGCAGGGACGCGGCGCCATCGGCGGGAACGGCTTGTGGATGTCCTGGCCGTTCTCGTCGAACACGATGACTTCGCCCGGCTCGATGTCGCGGATGAAGCGCGCGCCGATGATGTCGAGCGCGCAGGTCTCCGACGTCAGGATCGGGCAGCCGTCGAGCTCGCCGAGCACCAGCGGGCGGATGCCGCGCGGATCGCGCGCGCCGACCAGCTTCTTGTTGGTGAGCGAGACCAGCGCATAGGCACCTTCGATCTCGCGCAGCGCGTCGATATAGCGCTCGATGAAGCGGGCGCGCCTGGAGCGCGCGACCAGATGCAGGATCACCTCGGTGTCGGTGGTCGACTGCATCATGGCGCCGTGGCGCACCAGCTCGCGGCGCAGCGTCAGGCCGTTGGTGAGGTTGCCGTTATGGGCGACCGCAAGGCCGCCGGCATTGAGCTCGGCGAACAGCGGCTGCACGTTGCGCAGGATGGTGGCGCCGGTGGTGGAGTAGCGGACATGGCCGACGGCCATATTGCCGGGCAGGCGATCAATCACCTCGCGGCGGGAGAAGGTATCGCCGACGAGCCCGAGGCGGCGTTCACTGTGGAAGCGGCTGCCGTCGTAGGAGACGATGCCGGCGGCTTCCTGGCCGCGGTGCTGAAGGGCGTGAAGGCCGAGCGCGGTGATGGCGGCGGCGTCCGGGTGGCCATAGATGCCGAAGACGCCGCATTCCTCGCGCAGCGTATCTCCTTCCAGGTCGTCCTGAACCTCTAGCGCGGCCGGGCCTGGACCGGCGTTTGGATCGAGATCAAGTTGGGCGTCCTGGTCAGGGTGTCGCATCTCGTCCGCGCCTCTCTTTAAGGGCAATCAACGCGCCGCAGGTTTCTCGATCAGTTTCTTCAAACTGTCACGAGCAGGTTTACTGTAACCGTCGCCACTGCCCGAAGGCTGCTGCTCGGATTCAGCTTGATCATCATCTGGTTTGTTTTTCTTGAATCTCTTCAAGATGGTGTTCTCGGGGTCGTCAGGCAAGAGGGCCATCAGCCAATCCCCGGTTCCCTGGAGCACGACGCGGGATTTGGCCCCCGTCACCCAGTCCGGGCGCTGCTTGTCCGGAACCAGCCAGGTGAAGAACAGGAAGGCGACCACGACGATCAAAAGCCCGCGAGCCAGGCCAAACAGGAAGCCGAGGGTGCGGTCCAGCGCACCGATCCTGGAATCCAGGATCATGTCGGAGATCCGGACCGTGATCACGGAAACCACGACCAGGGTGCCCACGAATACGCCGGCGACGACGACCACGCTCGCGACGGTGTCGTTGTTGAAATAGGTCTTGGCGGTCGGCAGCAGCTTCGAGAAGGAGTACAGCGTCACGATCGCCGCAGCGCCCCAGGCCGCGATCGACAGGATTTCGCGCATGAAGCCGCGGACCATGGCAAGCAGGCCCGAGATTAGCATCACACCGAGCAGGATCAGGTCGAGGAGTGTTACTGGCATCGGCTGGTCTGGTCCGCTCGTACGTCGAAGGTGCTCTAGCGAATCGGTGTTTGGCCGCTGCCCTAAAAGAGGGGCAGACGGCGTTCCCGGCAAGGCCGCAACCACGCAATCCCATGCTGCTTTTGTGACGGCTGTATAGCGGTGGGGGCCTCCGACGTCACCTCCACCTAACCCTCTCCACGGCGGAATCTTGCCGGTGTGGCATTTTTCTCTGCCGGCGCGTTCGATTCGCCCCGGCGGGAGCCCTTGGCGGCAATCTCTGCGACCAATGTCGTCAGGCTGTTGACCGCGTTCAGGGACAGTCCGGCGTCACCGCCGGCATCCCCGCCTCGGGCCGATTCGGGCAGCACGGCGCGCTTGAAGCCCAGCTTGACCGCCTCCTTGAGCCGGGCCGGGGTCTGCGCCACCGGCCGGATCACGCCAGAGAGTGAAATCTCGCCGAAATAGACCGCATCGGTGGGTAACTGCGCATTAACCAGGGAGGACACCAGCGCGGCCGCGGCGGCCATGTCGGCCGCGGGCTCGTGGATGCGCAGGCCTCCCGCTACGTTCAGATAGACGTCGTGGCCCGACAGCTTGACCCCGCAATGGGCCTCCAGCACTGCCAGCACCATCGAGAGCCGACTCTGATCCCAGCCCACCACGGCCCGTCGCGGCGTGCCGAGCGAGGTCGGTGCCACCAGCGCCTGCAATTCGACCAGGACGGGCCGCGTGCCCTCGATGCCCGCGAACACTGCGGTGCCGGGCGTGCCGAGATCACGCTCGGACAGGAACAGCTCCGAGGGGTTGGTGACCTCACGCAGGCCAAGGCCGGTCATCTCGAACACGCCGATCTCGTCGGTCGGACCGAAACGGTTCTTCACGGCGCGCAGGATGCGGAACTGCTGCGAGCCTTCGCCCTCGAACGACAGCACGGCGTCGACCATGTGCTCGACCACGCGGGGGCCGGCGATCTGGCCGTCCTTGGTGACATGGCCGACCAGGATGATGGCCGCACCGGTTTTCTTCGCAAAGCGTATCAGCGCCTGCGCCGAGGCGCGCACCTGGGTCACCGTGCCCGGCGCGGATTCCACCGTGTCGGTCCACATCGTCTGGATCGAATCGATCACGATCAGCCGCGGGACCGCGCCCTCGGACAGCGTCGAGACAATGTCCTCGACCGAGGTTTCGGCCGCAAGCTGCACCGGCGCATCCGACAGCCCGAGCCGTTCGGCGCGCAGCCGCACCTGCGCGACCGCCTCTTCGCCGGAGATGTAGACGATGCGGTGGCCGGCGCGTGCCATCATGCTGGTTGCCTGCGTGAGCAGCGTCGATTTGCCGATGCCGGGATCGCCGCCGACCAGCAGCACCGAGCCGCGGACGAAGCCGCCGCCGGTGACGCGGTCGAGCTCGGTCATCCCAGAGGACAGGCGAGGCGCATCCTGGGTTTTCCCCGACAGGCTCTCCAGCGCAAACGTCCGTCCCTTGCGCTTGGAGCGGATCGAGACGGGGACGCTGCCGCTAGTGTCCTCCTCGGCGAGCGTATTCCACTCGCCGCAGGACTCGCACTTGCCCTGCCAGCGGTTATAGGCCGCGCCGCAGTTCTGGCAGACGAAGGAAAGCGTGTTCTTGGCCATGGGGCGTCAATCGTGCTCAGGGAGATTGCGTCGCGTTCCATAGCATGGAGAGCCCGGCCGCGACCATGATCGCGTCCATCAGCAGGCGGAACACGTCCGGCTTCAGGTGCAGCACGAAGCGTTTTGCGATGAAGGCGCCCGACATCAGCGAGGCGCCCGCGATCAGACCCTTCATGAAGACATCGCCGGTCAGCGCGCCGAAACGCTCGAAGGTCACGGATTTCGCGAAGTAGAGGCCGAGCGAGGAGGCCGCCTCGGTGGCGAGGAAAGCGCCCTTGCTGAGTCCGTAGAACAGGAACAGCGGCACGCTGAGCGGGCCGGTCGAGACCACGATGCCGGTGAGATAGCCGATCACGGCGCCGCCGACGGCGAGATGCCAGAGATTGGCCTTGAGGTCGTGCCGCGCCAGCCAGTGCCGCACCGGCACCATCGCGATCAGGAAGATGCCGATGGCGAGATCGACGGCGTGCGAGGGCAGCGCCAACAGCGTCCGTGCGCCGAGCACGGCCGCCGGAATGCCCGTGACCGAATAGGCCGCGCAGGCCCGCCAGTCGACCTCTCGCCACCAGGCCAGGATCCGCGAAAAGTTCGCCATCACGGAGGCCACCGCCATGATCGGCACCGCTTCCTTCGGCCCAAAGGCATAGACCAGCACCGGCATCAGCATGATCGACGAGCCGGTGCCCACGATGCCTGAGATGGTGCCGGCGACGAGGCCGACGATGAGGACGAAGAGGAAGGCCAAAACGCTCTCCACGAATCGGGAAAGTTTAGCCGTGGCCGTCAACCCGGGCGATCCCTCCTAAGCGAGGGAGCCGATTGCGCTACGCGCCGGCATGCCCGTCTGGGCGCCGGCCTTGAGGCATTTCAATGCGGCGGCTTCGCAGCTCACCTCGAGCGTACGCGGCAGCGCCGCGCCTTCACCGAGCATGGCCGCAAACGCGCCGACAAAGGTGTCGCCGGCGCCGGTCGTGTCCACCGGCGTGATGCGTGGAGCAGCTGCGCGGAAGCGGGAGCCGTCGGCCGTCACGGCCAGCGCGCCTTGCGCACCAGCGGTCACGATGCAGGTGAGGTCGCCGGCCATGGCGAGCTCGGCGGCTGCGGTGTCGTAGTCGGATGCGACGATGCCGATGGCTGCGGCCGCGTCCAGCGCCTCGTGCTCGTTGACCATGAGATGGTCGGTCACGGCGAGAAGTTCCATCACCATCTCGCGGGTCATCCGCTCGGGGACGGGGGCGAGATTCCAGATGACGGTGCCGGAGGCCGAATTCATCCGGCGTGCGGCTTCCAGCGCCTGGGTAAAGGATATTTCCATCTGAAGCACCAGAACCGTGTCGGGACCGAAGAGCCTGGCCGGGAGATCCCTGGCGGTCGCGGTCATGTTGGCGCCACTTGCCACCGTGATCGCATTCTCGCCGGCCTGATCGACTGTGATGAACGCGCAGCCGCTCGGCTCGTCGGCCCTGACGACGAGATCGGTATCCACGCCATTGCCCCTGAGGTTCTCGATCGCGCTGTCGCCAAACCCGTCCCGGCCGACGCGGCCTGCCATCCGGACTTGTCCCGGTCCCGCGATCCGCGCGGCGGCGACAGCCTGGTTGGCGCCCTTGCCGCCGAAATGCGTCTGGTAGGACGGCGCGAGCACCGTCCTACCGGGGCCGGGAATGATCGGGACCTTCGCGACGAGGTCGATGTTGAGCGATCCGAACACCAGGATCATGGCGGAGAGGCCGTCAGCCTTGCTCGTCCATGACGCGCAGTTTCTCGACCCGGCGGCGAAAATCCTCGTCGGTCGAGAATTCCGCGGAGAGGTAGGACGAGACGAGATCCACGGCCAGCCAGGCGCCGACGATCTGCGCGCCAATGCACATGACGTTGACGTCGTCGTGCTCGACGCTCTGATGGGCGGAATGAACGTCGTGACAGACCGCGGCGCGGATGCCCTTCATCTTGTTGGCCGCGATCGAGGCGCCGACGCCGGTGCCGCACACCATGATGCCGCGTGCGGCTTCGCCCGACGTCACCTTCTGCGCCACGGCCCGCGCGATGTCGGGGAAGTCCACCGGCTTGTCGTCATGGGAGCCGACATCGACGATGTCGTGGCCGAGCTTGCGGATGTGGTCGATAACGGTCTGCTTGAGCGGCCAGCCGGCGTGGTCGGATCCGATGACGAGACGCATGTGGTGTCCTTCTTGATTTTGCATTGACCGTGACAGCCGGAAAGCGGCTGTCACGGCTTCTCTTTCGTTCAGCTACGCATGTCGGGCGGCAGCTCGACCCCGTGGAATTTCTTGTAGATCGCGTTGAGCTTGCCGTTCTTGACGTTCTCGGTGATCCAGCCGTTGAGCTTGTCCATCAGGCGCTGCTCGCCCTTCTTCAGGCCGATGGCGAGGTCGAAGGTTGCGAGCGGAATCTTCGACTCGAAGATGCGGGCGGGATTCTTGACGCCGATCTGGTTGATGATCGTGGCCGACGTGCCGACGCAATCGACCTGACCGGAGACGGCCGCCGTGACTTCCGTGGCGTCGTCGTCATAGCGGGCGATCGTCAGTTCCTTGTCCTTCATGTTGGACAGGGTGGTATCCTGCGTGGTCCCGCGCGAGACGCCGATGGACTTGCCTTTCAGGTCGGGCCAGTCCTTGACGTTCATCGACTTGAGACAACCGACGTCGGACTGCAGCGTCGCATACCGCTTGGTGAAGTCGATGACCTTGGCGCGCTCGGGCGTCACCGACAGGGTCGAGATGATGATGTCGGCCTTGCCGGTCAGGACGTTGGGGATGCGGGTCGCGCCGGTGGTCTGGATGAATTCGAGCTCGAGGCCCCAATCCTTGGCGAGCAGCTGAGCCACCTCGACGTCGGAGCCGGTCGGCTTCATGCTGGAATCCATCATGCCCGAGGGCGGAATCGCAAGGTCGGTTGAAATGCGAATCTTCTTGGCCTTCATCACGTCGTCGAGCAGGTCGGCCGATGCCGGCGTGGCGGACAAAATGACGAGGCCGAGCAGCGCGGCGGCGGTCCCCAGCAGTGTCTTGTTGGTCATCCCTAGTTCTCCTCTCCCTGTTATGATTTTAGATTTCCGGTGCCCACGAATTGCGTGAGTTCCGGCGTCGTCGGCGATGTCAGGATCGAGGCGGGGCCGGTCTCGTGAACCTTGCCGCGATGCATGAACACGATCCGGTCGGCGATGCCTTTGGCAAAGCCCATCTCGTGCGTGACCATCACCATGGTCATGCCGTCCGCCGCCAGCTGCTCGATCACCTTCAGCACTTCGGCGGTGAGTTCGGGGTCGAGCGCAGAGGTGACCTCGTCGAACAGCATCACCTTCGGCTGCATGGCGAGCGAGCGCGCGATCGCGGCGCGCTGCTGCTGGCCGCCCGACAATTGCTCGGGATAGGCGTGCAGCTTCTCTTCGAGCCCGACCTGCGCCAGCACTTTCCGCGCGAGGTCCTTGGCCTGCGAATTCGCCAAGCCCTTCACGGCGCAGGGCGCCAGCGTGATGTTCTGCTCGATCGTCAGGTGTGGAAACAGATTATAGCTCTGGAACACGATGCCGACGTCCTGGCGCAGCGCGCGCAGATCGACGTCGGGACGGTCGACCCGATGCCCGCAAACGACAATCTCGCCGCCGTCGACCTTCTCGAAACGGTCGATGCAGCGCAGCGCCGTGCTCTTGCCGGAGCCTGAGCGGCCGATCAGCGCCAGCACTTCGCCGCGCTCGACTGCGAAGCTGACGCCATCGAGGACCCGGAGCGAGCCAAAGCTCTTTTGCACGTCGCGGAGCGACACGATTGAATCGGAGGAGGGGTTCTGTTGCATGTCAGGCCGGCGCGAGGTTGGATCTGCCACGCCCCATCCGCCGTTCCAGCCTCTGGCTGAACAGCGACAGCGGATAGCACATGGCGAAATAGATGACGGCGATGATGGCGTAGATGGCGAACGGCTCGAACAGCGAGTTGTTGACGATCTGCCCCGAGCGCATCAGCTCGACGAAGCCGACGACGGAGGCGAGCGAGGTGTTCTTGACGATCTGCACCATGAAGCCGATGGTGGGCGGCGTCGCGATGCGAATGGCCTGCGGCAGGATAACTTTCAGCATGCGCTGGGTCCGGCTCAGCGCCAGGCCTTCGGCGGCCTCCCATTGCGGCTTCGGCACGGACTGGATGCAGCCGCGCCAGATCTCGCCGAGATAGGCGGCGACGTACAGCGTCAGCGAGGCGCCGGCAGCAGCGAGCGGCGAGACCTTGAGGCCGATCGCGGCGAGACCGAAATAACCGAGGAACAGGATGACGAGTAGCGGCGTGCCCTGGATGAGCTGGACATAGACGGCGCTGGCAATCCGCACCGATTTCAGCGGCGAGATCCGCGCGAGCGCGATCACGAAACCGACGATGCCGCCGCCGATCAGCGCGATCACCGACAGGCCAATGGTCCACAGCGCGCCCTGGCCGAGGAACATCAGATGGTTGATGTTGAGATGTCCGCCCATGATCATCTCACAATGGCGTGCCGAGCCGGCGTCGGCGCGGAAACAGCACGAGGCCGAGGCCCCAGAAGCCGGCGCGCATCACCAGCGACAGGATGACGTAGAGCACGGCGACGATGATGTAGGTCTCGAATGCGCGATACGTATCCGACTGGATGTAGTTGGCGACGGCGGTGAGCTCCTCGGCCGAGATTTGCGAGCAGACCGAAGAGGCCAGCATCAGCAGCACGAACTGGCTGGTCAGCGCCGGATAGACCTTCTCGATCGCCGGCAGCAGGATGATGTGCCAGTAGATCTGGAGGCGCGACAGCGCCAGGCCCTCGGCCGCCTCGATCTGTCCGCGCGGGATCGCCTCGAAGCCGGCGCGCATGATCTCGGCGGTGTAGGCGCCGACGTTGATCGTCAGCGCGGCCACGGCCACCGTGAAAGCGGAGAATTTCAGCCCCAGACTGGCTAGGCCGAAATAGACCAGGAAGATCTGCACCAAGAGCGGCGTGTTGCGGATGGTCTCGACATAAACCTTGCAGGCGCCTGATATCAGCGCGTTGTGCGTCCCGCGCCCGACCGCCGCGAGCGTGCCGAGGAGAGCGCCGAGCACCGTCGCGAAGGCGGCAAGCTCCAGCGTGAGGACGGCGCCGGCGAGAAAGCTCGGCCAACGCTCCAGCACTGCGGGAAAGTCGAGTTGAAGGCTCATCGCCGCCCGTTCAGCCGGTTGTCTGGTTGGTCATGCGGTCGTAGACGCGGAACAGCGCCTGGTTGCCGTTGCTTCCTTCGCCATGCGCGCGCGCATCGACATACTGGCTGGTCACGAGGGCGGTGCCGGGGAGCGGCACGCTGAGCGCCTGCGCATGCTCCTGGACCAGGCGCAGGTCCTTGAGCTGGAGATCGATCCGGAAGCCGGCGGAGTCGTCGCCTGCGATCATCTGGGGGCCGAGCTTGTCGAGCATCCAGGAGGCGGCGGAGCCACCGAGCAGCACCCGGCGCAGCAGATTGAGATCGAGGCCCGAAGCGCGGCCGAGCGCCAGCGCCTCGCAGATCGCCTGGATGTTGATGCCGCAGATCAGCTGGTTGCAGAGCTTGACGGTCTGGCCGGCGCCGGATGCGCCGACATGCGTGATGGTGGTGCCCATCGCACGGAAGAACGGCTCGGCCTGCGCAAAGGCGCTCGCATCGCCGCCGGCCATGATCGAGAGCGCGGCGTTCTTGGCGCCAACCGGCCCGCCCGAGACCGGCGCGTCGATGAAGTCGACGCCGATCTTTTGCAGGTCGGCATGGATGCGGCGGACGGCGACCGGCGAAATCGTGCTCATGTCGACGACGAGCTTGCCTGATGGCGGCGACTTGAGTAGGCCGTGCTCGCCGTAAATGGTCGCCTCGACATGGGGCGTGTCGGGCAGCATGGTGATGACGATGTCGGCGCCTTGCGCGGCATCGGCGGGGCTGTTGGCACGAGTCGCGCCTTCCCTGGCGCTGTCGGCCAGTGCCGCCTCGTCGAGATCGAACACGCGAACTGCGTGGCCGGCCATTAGCAAGTTGCGCACCATCTCTCGGCCCATCGTGCCGATGCCGATGAAGCCGACATTGCCCTTGTCGTTCCGTCCCATGTGATCAGTCCGTTTCTTGATTGGCTTCTTGGTTGACCGCGCTGCGGCGATCATCCCGAGGCGCTGGTCTTGTCGATGTCGCCGACGATGGCGCGCCGCCGGTACTCGTCGCCAATGGCAAAATGCTTGCGCAGCGTCGCGTCCGCCCGCTCCGGGTCGCGCGCAATCACGGCCTCGAAGATGCGGCGGTGATCGTCGATCAGATAGGTCTTCATCGACGGGAAGGCCTGCACCAGCTCACGGCGGCTGCGATGCGAATGCGTCAACAGGCCGGCCAACGAACCATGCAGGACCGTCAGCGTTTCCGAATGCGAGGCGACGACGATGGCACGGTGGAAGTCGAAGTCGGCCATGCCGCCGGCATCGGCTTCGTCGATCGTCTCGCCGATCTTCGCGAGCGCGCGCTGCAGACGCTCGAAATCGGCGATGTTGGCGCGCTCGCAGGCAAGGCGGATCGCCTGGCATTCGATCGCGACCCGCGCCTGCATGACGTCGTCGAGCATGTCCGCCTGCTGGGCGAGCGCGAAGGTGAAGAAGTCGTTCAGCACCGACACGTCCGGCCGGGTCACCACGGTGCCGATGCGGTCGCGGATCTCGACGATGCCGAGCACGGTGAGGGCCCGCAGCGCTTCGCGGACGATCGGCCGGCTGACGCCGAGGAGAGTTGCCAACTCGCGTTCCGAGATGAGGCGGTCGCCGGGCTTGAGTGAGCCGGCGAGCAGGCGTTCGCGCAGGAAAGCGAACACCTTCTCGAACCCTTTTTCGCCTTCGGTGGCCCGCTTGAGCTCCATTCCCGTCCCACTGGTCTGATCTTGGTCAGACCAGTATGCTGACCAAGGGGCTGAGGTCAAGAGGCTCGGCTCTCAACCCGGTCGGAAATCGCGGGTATCTGATTGGCTACGGAA
>NZ_PTFE01000116.1:0-21504 GCF_002936975.1 Bradyrhizobium sp. AC87j1 | reverse complement strand
CGTGCAACTGTTCAGGTTGGTAATGGAACGGGCGGGAGACCGAGCCGGCTCACGGCGTCAAGCGCCAAGGACCCAACGGCTTCCCGCCCAACCCCATCCTGACAGACTTCCAAGACACAGGGACCCAGCATCCCTGCATCAGCATGGGCCCCGGCTCAGCAGCGCACCACTGCGTGATGCGCTGCGTCCGGGGCACGAGGGTTCCCGCAAAGCGCGTTGACCACCCCGCCCCACTGTCCTACATTAGAGCCGTTCCGAGGGGTGCTCCGAGGAGGAGCTGAGATACCGCTAAATGGGCAATAACGCCCAGGACCGCGGTGACCCTTTGAACCTGATCCGGGTCATGCCGGCGAAGGGACAGGGATGTTGCAAACGACCAAGCGACCGGATTCACCGGTATCCATCATCGGCGCAGGCATCGCCGGAGCCTGGCAAGCCTTGCTGTTCGCGCAGGCCGGCCATGCCGTGACCTTGCACGAGCGCGGTGACGAGGCGATGACGGACGCCACCAGCCACTGGGCCGGCGGCATGCTCGCGCCCTATTGCGAGGCCGAGGTCGCCGAACCCATCATCAGCCGCCTGGGGCTGCGCTCGCTCGACCTCTGGCGGCGCGAGCTGCCCGACACCCCATTCAACGGCTCGCTGGTCGTCGCCCATCCGCGCGAACGCAACGATTTCGAGCGTTTTGCGCGCATGACCGAGGACCACCGCCGGCTCGATGCCTCAGGCCTCGCCGCGCTCGAACCCTCGCTGGAGGGCCGCTTCCGCGACGCGCTGTTCTTCCCGGCCGAGGGCCATGTCGAGCCGCGCCGCGTGCTGCCGCAGTTGCACGATCGCATCCGCGCCGCCGGCGGCACCATCAAGTTTTCCAGCGACGTCGCAGCCGGAGATCTCGACGGCATCGTGATCGACTGCCGCGGCCTTGGCGCCCGCGACGAGCAGAGCGAGCTTCGCGGCGTCAAGGGCGAGATGATCCTGATCGAGACGGACGAGGTGCAGCTGGCGCGACCGGTGCG
Source organism: Bradyrhizobium sp. AC87j1 (assembly GCF_002936975.1). Classification (NCBI taxonomy): domain Bacteria; kingdom Pseudomonadati; phylum Pseudomonadota; class Alphaproteobacteria; order Hyphomicrobiales; family Nitrobacteraceae; genus Bradyrhizobium; species Bradyrhizobium sp. AC87j1. Next base: position 20,488 of record NZ_PTFE01000116.1, on the reverse strand, counting down.
GCTGATGCATCCGCGCTGGCCGCTCTACGTGATCCCGCGCGAGGACAATCTGTTCATGCTGGGCGCGACCTCGATCGAGGCCGAGGACACCGGCGTCAGCGTCCGCTCCGCGCTGGAGCTCTTGGGCGCAGCCTACGCCGTGCACCCCGCGTTCGGCGAAGCCCGCATCGTGGAGTTCGGCTCGGGGCTTCGTCCCGCCTATCCCGACAATCTGCCGCGCATCGGCATTCGCGGCCGCAGGATCAGCGTCAACGGCCTCTATCGTCACGGCTTCCTGATCGCGCCGGCGCTCGCCGAGCTGACGCTTGCCTATGTCGAGCGCGGCCAGATCGACAACGAGGTGATGCAATGCGTTTGATCGTCAACGGCGAGCAGCGCGAGGTGAGTTCGGGAAGCGTCGATGCGCTGCTCGCGGAGCTCGACTACGAGGGCACGCATTTCGCGATCGCGCTGAACTACGACGTCGTGCCGAAGAGCCGCTGGGCCGAGACGGCACTGAAGGCCGGCGACGAGATCGAGATCATCACGCCGCGGCAGGGAGGGTGAGGGAGATGCTCTCGCCAAACACTCCGCTGTCATCGCCCGGCTTGACCGGGCGATCCAGTACACCGCGGCTTTACGGTTCCAGCCGCACCGCCGCGGCGTACTGGATCCCCGCCTTCGCGGGGATGACAGCTACATCTGGGCTGACAGCGTCATTCAAGGAGACACCTCCCACATGGTGACCTTCTACGGCAAATCCTTCGCCTCCCGCCTGCTGATCGGCAGCGCGCTCTATCCCTCGCCTGCGATCATGCAGAGCGCGATCCGCGCCTCGGGCTCGAACATCGTCACGGTGTCGCTGCGGCGCGAATCCGCCGGCGGCAAGACCGGGGACGCGTTCTGGAATCTGATCCGCGAGCTCGACGTCACCGTACTGCCGAACACCGCCGGCTGCCGCAGCGTGCGCGAGGCGGTGACCACGGCAAAGCTCGCACGCGAATTGTTCGGCACGAGCTGGATCAAGCTCGAAGTCATCGCCGACAACGACACGCTGCAGCCCGACGTCGTTGGCCTGGTCGAAGCGGCAAGCCTCCTGATCAAGGACGGCTTTGAAGTATTCCCCTATTGCACCGAGGATCTCTCGGTCGCCAACCGCCTGGTCGATGCCGGCTGCAAGGTGGTGATGCCATGGGCAGCTCCCATCGGTAGTGCCAAGGGCATCACCAATCGCGACGCGCTGAAGCTGCTGCGCGAGCGCCTGCCCGACATCACGCTGGTGGTCGACGCCGGCCTCGGCGCTCCCAGCCACGCCGCGCAGGCGCTGGAGCTCGGCTATGACGCCGTGCTGCTCAACACCGCGATCGCCAAAGCCGCCGACCCCGTCGCGATGGCGAAAGCCTTCCGCCTCGGCTGTGATGCCGGCCGCACCGCTTATGAAGCCGGGCTGATGAACGCCCGCGATTTCGCCTCCCCCTCCACCCCTGTCGTTGGGACTCCGTTCTGGCATGCCGTATCCTGATCGATTTTATCCCGTCGTCGACAGCCTCAAATGGGTCGAGCGGCTGACAAAGCTCGGCGTCGGCACTATCCAGCTGCGCGCCAAAGAGCTCAACGACGCCGACGCGCTGCAGATCGTCACCGACGCGCTGGCGATCACCAAGGACACGCAAGCCAAGCTGGTCGTGAACGACTATTGGCGCGCCGCCGTCGTCGCCGGCGCGAAATATCTGCATCTCGGTCAGGAGGATCTGGCGGAAGCCGACCTCAAGTCCATCCGCGAGGCGGGCCTCTCGCTCGGCATCTCCACCCATGATGATGCCGAGCTTGAAACCGCGCTCGAGGCCAAGCTCGACTACGTCGCGCTCGGCCCGATCTTCTTCACCACGCTCAAATCGATGCGCTTCGAGCCGCAGGGCATTCCGAAGATCACCGAATGGAAGAAGCGCATCGGCAGCATTCCACTGGTCGCAATCGGCGGCATCAAGTTCGAGCAAGCCGCGGAGATCTTTGCGGCGGGCGCGGATTCGATCGCGGTGGTGTCTGACGTCACGCAAAACGCCGACCCCGATGCCCGCGTGCGGCAATGGCTCGGCCTGTCCACGGAGGCTGCGTGATGCATGTCCGCCCCTCTTCATCCCGTCACCGCCGCGCAACGGCGCAGCCGTTGTCGCTGGAGGTGGCCGTTTCTTCAGCGGCCCTCGAAGGGCGACGGCCCGGCTCTTTCATCCTTCGAGGCGCGCAAGTGCGAGCACCTCAGGATGACGAGATTGAAATTGCACCCAGGAATTAAGAATTAAACCGGAGGATCCCATGAACATCCGCTCCAACCCCGACAAAACCGTCCCCGCCGTTACCACCGGCCCCCTTCCCTCCTCGCGAAAAATCTTCGCCTCGCCGGACGCTGCGCCCGATCTGCGCGTGCCGCTGCGCGAGATCATCCTGTCCGAGGGCGCGGGCGAGCCGAACCTGCCGGTGTACGACACCTCCGGCCCCTACACAGATCCGTCCGTGACCATCGACGTCAACGCCGGCCTCGCCCGTGACCGCAAGGCCTGGGTGCTGGAGCGCGACGGCGTCGAGGAATATCAGGGCCGGCAGATCAAGCCGGAGGACAATGGCAGCGTCTCCACCGACAAGGCCGCGCGCGCTTTCAGCGCCTACCACCAGCCGCTGCGCGGCCTCGACGGCCACAAGATCACCCAACTCGAATTCGCCCGCGCCGGCATCATCACCAAGGAGATGATCTACGTCGCCGCCCGCGAAAACCTCGGCCGCAAGCAGCAGCTCGAGCGCGCGGAAGCAGCCCTCGCCGACGGCGAGAGCTTCGGCGCATCGGTGCCCGCCTTCATCACCCCGGAGTTCGTCCGCGACGAGATCGCGCGCGGGCGCGCCATCATCCCCTCCAACATCAACCATTCCGAGCTCGAGCCGATGATCATCGGCCGCAACTTCCTGACCAAGATCAACGCCAATATCGGCAACTCCGCGGTGACGTCGTCCGTCGAGGAAGAGGTCGAGAAGATGGTGTGGGCGATCCGCTGGGGCGCCGACACCGTGATGGACCTCTCCACGGGGCGCAACATCCACACCACGCGCGAATGGATCTTGCGCAACTCGCCGGTGCCGATCGGCACCGTGCCGATCTACCAGGCGCTGGAGAAGTGCAACGGCGATCCGGTGGCGCTCACCTGGGAGCTCTACAAGGACACGCTGATCGAGCAGTGCGAGCAGGGCGTCGACTATTTCACCATCCACGCCGGCGTGCGCCTGCAATATATCCACCTCACCGCCAGCCGCGTCACCGGCATTGTCAGCCGCGGCGGCTCGATCATGGCGAAGTGGTGCCTGGCGCATCACAAGGAGAGCTTCCTCTATACGCATTTCGACGAGATCTGCGACCTCATGCGCAAGTATGACGTCTCGTTCTCGCTCGGCGACGGCCTGCGCCCCGGCTCGATCGCGGACGCCAACGACCGCGCGCAGTTCGCGGAGCTGGAGACGCTCGGCGAACTCACCAAGATCGCGTGGGACAAGGGCTGCCAGGTCATGATCGAAGGCCCCGGCCACGTGCCGATGCACAAGATCAAGATCAACATGGACAAGCAGCTGAAAGAGTGCGGCGAAGCCCCGTTCTACACGCTTGGACCTCTGACCACCGACATCGCGCCGGGCTATGACCACATCACCTCGGGCATCGGCGCCGCCATGATCGGCTGGTTCGGCTGCGCCATGCTCTGCTACGTCACGCCGAAGGAGCATCTCGGCCTGCCCGATCGCAACGACGTCAAGGTCGGCGTCATCACCTACAAGATCGCCGCCCACGCCAGCGATCTCGCCAAGGGCCACCCCGCCGCGCAACTGCGCGACGACGCCCTCTCCCGCGCGAGGTTCGACTTCCGCTGGAGCGACCAGTTCAACCTCGGCCTCGACCCGGATACGGCCAAGAACTTCCACGACGAGACCTTGCCGAAGGAAGCCCACAAGGTCGCGCATTTCTGCTCGATGTGCGGACCAAAGTTCTGCTCGATGAAGATCACCCAGGACGTGCGGGATTACGCGGCGACGCTGAACGACCCGAACAGCGTGGGCATGTCGATGGCCGGCACCGCCGAGGACGGCATGGCGAAGATGAGCGCGAAGTTCAAGGAGATGGGCTCAAGCGTTTATCTGGATGCGGAGAAGGTGAAGGAGAGCAATCGGGTGTTGTGAGGGGGCTGCAGTCGACAAGATCAACCTCACACCGAGTAAGAATTGAGGCCGGGCGACTGCCCGGCTTCTCGCATCTAGGCGTAATTTACAAACTGATCTTCTTGAGGTAGTATTCGATTTTCCCTCAACTCACTCGTCATTTTTTCGGGGGGTCGAATGACAAATCAGACATTGAGAACCCGACTCATTGCTGCCGGAGCGGCCGTTATAGTTATCCTCTTCATCTCCCTGTCCGAATATCTAACGAAAGACGCAAACAACAAAGCGACGTTCGTCGGGAGTAACGCCACTCTTTTCGCGTTACTCTTCGCCGCCTACCTAACGTATGTATTCCAGCAGCGAGGAAAGTTTGTTGATGAACTTCGCGGTTGGTGGAACGAGATGGTAGAAGCCAAATCGTTGTTCTTTGTGTACTGCGATAAGAAAAATCCGACGGAAGAGGACTACCTAAAGGGCTTTTACGCTCTCTCGACGTCTATGGACACATTACGTCTTATCTATTGCAACGTTCGACGGAGCGGACAGAACCCAAAGGGATATTACCCCTTTGAGCAGGTACGCGACATTATCGACGTAGCGCGATCGATCGCAGCCTCTGAGAGCCCAACCGCTCAAGATCGAACAAATGCTAAAGAGGCAATAAACCTAGTTTTTCAATCCCTCCGCCATGCCATACAAGCCGAAGCGAACGCATCGGTGCCTGATAATCCTACAGCATTTGATAGCCCCCATCGCGAGAAGTATGTCAAAGAGATACAAAGTGGAATCGGGCTTGATCTCTCGGTGATCCGAAAGGCCAATCAGGCGAAAACCTACTTCTCTCGACGGGAGAAGACGACTTGAATGTGCAGCCGCATTTGGCTGATGCCGATACGAAGCACTAGACGACTTTGCAGAGCTGCACGGGTTGACATAGATGCCCATCAAGCTTCCCCCATGGTGGATGGCCACTGAAATCCCTTTAATTGAAAACGATTGGAGAAACATAAGACTGTATTGTCGAAACTCTTCCCTTGAGACCCCATGGGATTGGAAGAACGCCATCTATCTAGTGAGGCTCTCGCCCCCATTTGCGATTAGATATTCCAGCTCTCTATTTAGCCCGCTCATTTATGTAGGCTCGGGCGCCATCAGACAACGCTGGGCGAATCATCGATGGTGGCTCGAGCGACTTGGATACTATCTACCCGGCGCACGATATGAGATTTGGGTTTCACGCCACGCTCAGTATAAGCGAATCGAGGCCGATGCGCTCTTCAACTTCCAAGCTCACGCGAAGCGCTTGCCTTTGATGAACAGAAGAATGGAAGCACAGCATCGCGGGGATGCAGACGATTACAGTGAGAATTACCACATCAACCTCATTGCCCCTGATAGACGTCATTTTTGGGCAATCGAGCCCATCGAAGAGGACGTATTGGAGTATTTCAACAAAGGAAAATTCGAAGAGCCTCCACCCGGTCTTGAACGATAATTCCATCATGCACGTTAGCGCGCTATTCGACTGTCAACATACGGACGCTCAACTTACCCGTGGCTTCCCTCCACCGCCTTCCCGACCAGCTCCGTCCCAACCTCCGCCTCGTCTTCGTCGGCACCGCCGCTTCGACGCGCTCGGCCGAGCTCGGGCACTATTACGCCCACCCCGGCAACCGCTTCTGGCGCGCGATCCATGAGGCCGGGATCACGCCGCGGCGCTATCAGCCGGGCGAGTTTGCATCGCTGATCGAGCTCGGGATCGGCTTCACCGATCTCTGCAAGACGGGCGCCGGGATGGATCACCAGATCGCGGCGGAGGCGATCGACGTATCAGGCTTCAGGGCGAAGATCGAAAACTACCGGCCGCGGACGATTGCGTTCACGAGCAAGAAGGCGGCGAGCTTGTTTTATGGCAGGCCGTCAGCTGCGATTGCGCTGGGGCGGCAAACGCGTGAGGAGAGCTGGCCGGAGGTGTTCGTGCTGCCGTCGCCGTCGGGTGCGGCGTCCGGGCATTGGACGCTGGAGCCTTGGCGGGGATTGGCGGCGTGGATCGCTGCGTAGGGTGGGCAAAGGCGCTCTTGCGCCGTGCCCACGATCTTTCCGTGGGTCCGGCAGAACGTGGGCACGGCGCGCGAAGGGCGCGCCTTTGCCCACCCTACGGGACGGGTCGTTTCGGTAATGGGACCGCCCGCAACAGATCAATCACGCGGTATGGGTCCCGGCGTTCGCCGGGACGACACCGTTGGTTTGGCTACACGCGTGGAAAGATCGAACCGTTGTCGGAATCCGCGCGGCCCAATCGTCCTCTGGCCACAAGCGCGACCCACATGGAGCCCTAGATGCCCCCCACCATCACCGCCTTCGAAAGCTCCCCCGACCGCGGCCGGGGACAGGCGCGCGACATGCGGGTTCGCTGGGCGCTCGAGGAAGTCGGGCAACCTTACGACGTTCACCTCGTCTCGTTCGCCGAGATGAAGGCGCCGGCGCATCGCGCGCGGCATCCGTTCGGGCAGATCCCGACCTATGAGGATGGCGATCTCACTCTGTTCGAGACGGGCGCGATCGTGCTGCATATCGCCGAGCGCAACGATGGCTTGCTCCCGAAGGACGCCAATGCGCGCGCCCGCGCGATCGCGTGGATGTTCGCCGCACTGAGCACGGTGGAGCCGCCGATCGTCGAGCTCACCGTGGCCATGCTGTTTGAGCGCGACAAGAGCTGGTACGCGGAGCGGCTGCCCATGCTCCAAGAGCGCGTCCGTGTCAGGCTCGGCGAACTGTCCCGCCACATTGGTGATGCCGACTGGCTCGACGGCGCCTTCGGCGCCGGCGACGTCATGATGGTGACGGTGCTGCGGCGGCTGAACACATCTGGCTTGCTCGACGAATATCCCGAGATCGCCGCCTATGTCGCGCGCGGTGAAGCGCGGCCGGCGTTCAGGCGAGCGTTCGATGCGCAGCTTGCGGTGTTTAGGGCTGCATCACAGTCGTAGGGTGAATTAGCCCCGGGCTGCGCGAAGCGCAGTCCCTCAGCGTAATCCACCTCTGTCGATATCCGCATCTCCCGCCGCCTCACTGAAACCGATACGTCATGGCGAACGTCGCCAGATGCGTCCGCATCGCGACGTCGTAGGTGTTGACGGACGGGTCGAACTCAGGTCGGCCGCTCGACCGTGCGACAGTGAAACCGGCGCTGCCGTAGTCGGCATAGCGGTATTCGGCGCGCGCGAGCCAATTGCCCCACAGCACCGTCTCCAGGCCGCCGCCGAGCGTCCAGCCCATCTTCGTGGTCGACGAATTGATGATCGGCGACGACAGCGCGAAGAAGCCGCTGCAATTGCGGCTGGTGCAGGTCGAGGTCAATTCAAAGTTCTGCCACGCCGCGCCGGCGGTGGCATAGAGCATGGTGTGGGGGTTGACGAGATAGCCGGCGCGCGCACGCAAGGATGCGTCCCAGCGGCTGCGGATCGAAAGGCTCTCGCCCGGTGCCTGGGAGTCGGCGAGATGGATGCTGGTAAAGCCCTCGCGCATGGTGGTGCGGTCGGCGAAGCCGACGTCGCCCTCGACGCCCGCGGTCCATTGCGGGGCGAGATGCCAGAGATAGCCCGCATAGGGCTGGCGCGAAACGCGGTGTTGTCCATCGGGCGGTTGTTGGCGCGCTTGGCGAGGTCGAACGCAGAGCCGCCAATGGTCTCCGACGTCGCCGTCAGGTCGGTGCGCGTGGCGCGCGCTCCGAGGCCAAGGCCGAGATACGCACCCGTCCAGGACGGCAGCATGGCGGCCTGCGCCTGCAGCGAATGCGAACCGCCACCGGTGACGGGAGCGCCGAACTTGTAGGCGAGGCCGACGCTCGCCGTGTGGGTCCGCAGACTGGTGTCGAAATTGTCGACCGTCAGCGTGGGCCCCGCGCCGCTTCTCGTGCGTGCGATGGCGAAGGGCGTGGTTCCGAAATCGGCATAGCGATAATCGGCCCGCAGCAGCCAGTTGCCCCATAGCGCGGTCTCGAGGCCGCCGCCGAGCGTCCACCCCGTCTTGATGGCGGAGTTCGACACCACAGCGGGCAGCGCATTGTTGCAGGTGGCGCCGACGCAAACCGAGGTGACGTCGAACTGCTGCCAGGCAAGTCCGCCCGTCACATAGGCCATTGTCGATGGCGTCAGCAGATAGCCGGCGCGGCCGCGCAGGCTGGCATCCCAGCCGGCCTCGAGTGCGAGGCTGTCGACGAGGAAGGTGGACGAGCCGGCCCGCGGCGAGGCGCGAAAGCCCTGGAGGATGGTGGTCTGGCGACCAAAGCCGACATCGCCTTCGACGCCGAGGACCCAGCTCGGTGCCACCTGCCAATTGAAGCCGGCATAGGGATTGACGCGAAGACCCGGGCCGTCGAACGGCTGACTGACGACGGCATCGCTGATGTCACGGGGAACGCCGTCCTCCAGCACCGATGTTGTGGTGAGGTCGGCGGCGGTCGATCGGAAGCCGAGGCCGAGGCCGGCATAGAAGCCGGTCCACGACGAGACCGCGACCGGCGGCGCCTTGGTGAACGGCTTTGCCGCGAAGTCCGCAGCCCGTGCCGGTGCTGCGAAGGCGAGCCCGACCAGAAGCGCTCCGCCGCAAGACAATGCCGGCATGTTTCGGCGGGTCGATGAACATCGCATGCCGGGCCCTGGCGCAATCATTTCAGGCCGAATCCATACTGCGAACGGGCGATATTTCGCGTCCTCCGATCGAACGACACCGCCCACAAGGCGCCGGACTGTTGCAAGCGTGTCACTGCGGCGATACGACTCCGGGTGGAAGGGAGCCGCCCATGCTGACCCTCTATTCCTATCCGCAACTGTTCGGCGTCGCCGACAACAATGGCTACGGTCTGAAGGTCTACGCCTTCTTGAAGCTCGCGAGCGTGGAGTTCGTGCACGAGCACATCTTCGATGCCTCGGCCGCACCGCGCGGGCAGCTGCCTTATGTCGTCGACGACGGCGAGAGCATCGGCGACAGCGAGACCATCATCGCGCATGCGATCGCGAAATATCGTCTCAACATCGATGCCGGACTTTCACCGGAGCAGCGCGGCACCAATCTCCTCGTCACGCGCATGCTCGACGATCTCTATTGGGTGATGTCGTATTCGCGCTGGAAGGACGAGCGCTATTATCCGGCGTTCCGCGACGGCTTTATTGCGCAGCATCCGCAAGTGAGTGCGGAAGGGTTCGAGAAGGCCAAGGCGTATAATGCGCAGCGCTATCACTACCAGGGCATCGGCCGCTACACGCCGGAGCAGGCTTACGCGCGGGGGCTCGCCGATTTGCAGGTGCTGGCCGAGATCGTGCCCGCCGTGGGCTTCGTGCACGGCGCGGCGCCAACGAGCGTCGATGCCGGCATCTACGGCTTTGTCGCGAACATCTATTATTTTCCGATCCCGACGCCGCTGAAGGCGTTCGTCGATGCGCAGAAGAATCTCGTCGCGCATTGCGAGCGGATTCATGCGATGGTCGGGAAATCGTAGGGTGGGTTAGCGCAGCGGCTGCGCGAAGCGCAGGCCGATGAGCGTAACCCACCTCTTCTCTTTCCGCGGTGACAGAAGTGGTGGGTTACGCCAAGGGGCTAACCCACCCTACGCAACCGCCCCTACCGCATCGTGATCGCAAGCCCGCTGAGATCCGCATTCGCCATCAACCCGACCTGCGTGCCGGACAGCTCCAGCACGGCGCCCTTCTGGTTGGTCAGCACGATGGCGCGGGCGCCGCGGCCCACTGCGATGCCCGCACCGGCGGCGCCATAAACGCCGGCGACGTCGGAGGGACGGTTGATGTTGGAGACGCGGCCGCGCAGCACCGTCTTGGAACCGCCGAAGACGAGACCGTAGTCGAGCCCGCCGGTGGACAGCCCATAGGAGCGGCCGCGGAAGTTGAGCACGCCGGAACCGCCGGAGCCGCCGATGATCCAGCCCGCCTTGTAGATCGTCAGCACCACGGTGCCGCCGTCGGCCAGCGCCGAGGTCGAGAGCCCGGCCAGGGCGGCAATGGCGACCAGCGCGGCGCGGAAGGTGGATGCAATCTTCATGGATGTCTCCGGGGGCTATTTTTCAAGGAGGGATTCGAATCAGACGCAGCGAATCTATCCGATCGATCGCGGCGGCAAAATGATGGGGCTGCCCTGAGACGCAAGGTGCAGAGTCGCACTCAACCGTCATCGCCCGGATTCAACCGGGCGATCCAGTATTCCAGAGGCGGCGGTGATTGAGCCGAGAGGCCGCGGCGTACTGGATGCCCCGGTCAAAGCCGGGGCATGACGGCGGAGGTTCGGGCACAAGGTCGCGCATCGCCATCATCCCATTCTGCCCTTGTTTTGCCCGACGGCGCAACTTGAATGTTTAGCCTTTACCGAATTATAAAAACTCAATGATCTCCACATGATCTCTACTGTGCATGGGGTTGTTTTCGCGTTTTTGTTCTTGCCCGTCTCCGCAACCCGATTGCAAGTCTCCCGCATGTCGCTACGCTCATGCGGGCTACGCGCCCGTTCCTACATTCGAGGTGATGCCATGCCGATCCAGCATTTCGCGCCCCCGCCGCACGTGAAAGCGCCGCCGCTGTCCTTTGCGACGCGCGTTGGCGATCTCCTGTTCGTCTCGGGCATTCCGGGCTTCGACGCCAATGGTGCGCTGCCCGACGGTTTCGAGGCGCAGTTCGCCAATGTCGTCGTCAACATCAAGCGCGTGCTGGACGAGGCCGGCGCCGGTGTCCGCGACCTCGTCAAGGTCAACGTGCTCTTGACGCGCGCCTCCGACGTCGCCGCCATGAACGCGCTCTATGCCGGCGCCTTCGGCCCGCCGCCCTATCCGGCGCGCACCACCTGCGTTGTGCAGGCCCTGCCCGACCCGAGGATGCTGATCGAGATCGAGGCGGTGGTCTCGCTGGCCAAGTGAGCTACTGAGCGTGTGGCTTGCCGGGCACGCGGCCGAACCAAATGCTTGGGGAACAGCTGACATGTCCGTGAACGGCAGCTCCCCGGCTTGCAAAGGACCTGCTTTTACCGCACGAATTTTTGCGCCCCACTTCCCCACAAGGAGATATTTCATGCGTCGCGTTCTCGCCCTCTGTGCCGTTGCCGGCATCGCCACCTCCGTCTTTGCCGTGCCGGCCTCGGCGGCGGTCGGCTATTACGTGATCCGCTGGGACAACACCGGCATCTGCCAGGTCTGGAACGAGGACCTGAAGTACAAGCCGTTCCAGTGGGGCGTGTCGACCTACAAGGTCGTCAGCAAGCCGCTCCCGACCTTCGCTGCCGCTTCCGACGTCCAGATCAAGATGCGCGCCGAGCGCCGCTGCACGCTCTGAGCTTTTGCAACGGACCGGATTCGAGGGCGGGTCGCGCGAGCGGCCCGCCTTCTTCTTTTTGTGAGACCCGCGCGTTTTCCGGCCGAAATCAGCCATTTTCCGCCCGCGCGCTTTGAACCTGACCGGCCTGCGGAACTACTCACATCTTGTCCGGGGCGCATCCCCAAGACGTCCCGCACCAGCCCTCCCCGTCATTGCCGGGAGGCACATCACATCATTCATTTGAGGAGCTGATCATGCGTCGTATTTCCGTGCTGTGCGCTGCCGCCGGTCTTGCCGTCACCGCCTTCGTCGCGGCGAGCCCAGCGGAAGCCAGCTATCACCTGATCCGCTGGCAGGACACGGGCCTCTGCCAGATCTGGGACGAGAGCATCCCGACCACGCCGTGGCCGGCCGGCTATCATCGCGCCAGCGCAACCGTGCCGACCTTCATCGACGCCCTCGCGGTGAAGGACGCCGCTCTGAAGAACGGTCAGTGCACCTGGTAAGATTTCGATCGGCGGACGAAGAGCGGGCAAGGACTATGCGTCCTTGCCCGCTCTCTTTTGTCCGCACTGCATAAGCCGAAGCCGTAGGGTGGGCAAAGCGACTTGTCTGCCGTAGTTCGAAGAGCGAAGGCGGAAGCGCGCCCACCAATTCCATTCGTGACGAAGATGGTGGGCACGGCGCTTTGCGCCTTTGCCCACCCTACGGGATATCGCGATGTGCGCAAAAGCCGAGGCGCTCTCACGCGTCCTTGTGCGCGCCGGGATGGATCAGGACGTCGCGCGCGGCGGCGAGGTCGATGAAGGCTTGCGTGCTGCCGCCGTGGTCGGGATGCATGCCCTTGGCGGCGCGGCGATAGGCCTGGTTGATGTCCTCGCAGGTGAGCTGCACCGCGAGCGGCAGGCCGAGCATCTTGCGGGCGCGATCCTCGCTGGACAGCTGTTTCGGCGTGGCGTTGCGACGGCCGAAGCGCGGCGCGGTCAGATCATGAACGACTTCGAGAACGACGCCGATGCGGCGCTGGGCCGCCAGCGTGACGCCATGATCGTCATTGTCGACCGCCTGGCGCAGCACCGGAAGCGCCTGCTCGGCGGCCTGGCGCAGCGTGGCATCGACGCTCATCCGCGCGATCTCGGCCACGAGCCGGCCCGCCTCGGCCCAATCGGCCGATTGCGCCGACCGCAGGCGTTCGAGGGCGAGTTTCCAGGAGTCGAGCCGTTCCATCATGCGCGCAACGTTTAGCAATGAAGATCAGTATGCCAAGGCTGCCGTTTCCGACCCCTTAATTTCGAGTTAGCGTTTCGTGAAACTTCGAAACGAAATCGGGAGGAAAATGTCATGGCATTGCTCGCAAACCACATCGCCGTCATCACCGGCGCCGGCTCCGGTATCGGCCGGGCCATCGCGGCGGGCTACGCCCGTGAGGGCGCGCAAGTGGTGCTGCTCGACGTCAATGCCGACACGGTCGCGGAGGCCGCCCAGGAGATCCGCAAAGCGGGCGGCAAGGCCGAGAGTTTTGCGCTCGACGTGACCCGGCGCGAGGACTGTTTTGCGCTCGCCAAGCAGGTCGCGGGCGAGGTCGGGCCGGTCTCGATCCTCGTCAACAATGCCGGCATTACTCGCCGCAACGCCTTCACCGCGGAGACCGAGACGGTGGCGAAGGACTGGAACGATATCATCTCGCTCAACCTCAACGGCGTCTTCAACATGACGCAGGCCTTCCTCGCACCCTTGCGCGCGAGCAAAGGCCGCATTGTCAATATCGGCTCGATCCAGTCCTTCGTGCATCTGCGCACGCCGAGCTCGGCGGCCTACACGGCCTCGAAACACGGCGTGCTCGGCTTCACCAAGGCGCTCGCGGTCGAGCTCGGCAAGGAAGGCGTCCGCGTCAACGCGATCGGGCCCGGCTTCATCGAGACCAACATCAACGCCAATGTGCGCGCGACCAATCCGGCGCTGGTGCAGGCCTTCGTCGACCACACCCCGCTGGCGCGCACCGGCAAGCCCGAGGATATCGTCGGGCCCGCGATCTTCCTCGCGTCGGATCTGTCGGCCTATGTCACGGGAACGATCGTGATGGTGGACGGCGGCTACCGGACGGTGTGAGGCGCGACTCACTATCCCCGCGCACAGGATCATCGTCCGCCTTGTAGGCAATTGCGCCACTGGACCGGACGATGACACCGCGTGTGTGGAAGAGATAGTCCCGCATCACGATGCATCTGGCGCCAATCGCGGCGGCTTAGCGGCATTCCTGGGGTCAATTGGTGCGTTCGTCCGCGATTAACCTTTCATTAACCAAACCCGACCACCGTAGATCCACGGCTTGGGGGTCGTTGGTTCTCGATCCGCTTCCAAAGATGGCAGCGGGCGTTGATCGGGAGGTGTGTTGATGACCACTGTTCATGTCGCTGCGTCCGAGTCGGGCGCGCAATTCCTTGCCCCTAACCAGATCGTTCCGCTTCTGATCGGCGCAACCGTCGACGAGGTCGAGCGCGAGCTCGTGCTTCAGACGCTTGCGCGCTGCGACGGCAACCGCACCCGCGCATCGCGCGTGCTCGGCCTGTCGGTGCGTACGCTGCGCAACAAGATCAGGATCTACGCGGCGTCCGGCATCGACGTGCCCGCCTATCAGGATTAGGCGTCCGAGGACGCGCCGCTGAATCAATCCGCCGATGATGACCGCAAGCGCGATCATCACGACCGAGGCTGTCAGCGCCGCGTGCGGCCGATTGATGTTGATCAAGCGTGGTGAGCTGTCCCGGCGGAATTGCTGCTGTCGTCAAACGCCGCTAAGTAGCTTGCTTCCGGTCAAGGGAGCAGCGGCGTGGCAGACGAACATAAACGGCAGGGATCTCAAGGGCCGCGCGGACGGCAGGGTGAACCGGGACGGCCGGGACCGCAGGGTCATCCCGGCCGGCGCGGTCCCGACGGCGCGCGCGGCAAGCCGGGTCCGCAAGGCAAGCCGGGGACGATCGGAAAGGCGGGACCTCAGGGCAAGCCCGGTCCGCAAGGCAAGCAGGGCGAGGCTGGCCCACGTGGAGCCGCCGGCGCGCAGGGATCTGCCGGACCGCAGGGGCCGGCGGGGCCGCAAGGCCCGCGCGGCGAGGCTGGGCCGGCAGGTCAATTGCCCTCGATCGAACAGGTGCTGCCGTGGCTCGATCAGCTGTTCGACGCCTGGGACGAGCGCCGCCGCCAGCGCGAGCGCGACGCCGCCGAGCGCGAAGCGCTCGAGGCCGCCGTGCAGGAGCCCGATGAGGCCATCGTCGACGACGAGAGCGACGACGGCGAAGGCGACGAGCACAGGAAGAAGAAGAAAAAGAAGAAGTACCGGGATTAGCGATGCCGGTGCCCCGGACCCAGCGCAGCACGCAGTGATGCGCTGCTGAGCCGGGGCCCATATCACCGAGACCTGCGCGGACGATGACTGGGTCCCGGCTCTGCGGAGCGGCACTTCGCGCCGCACCGCGTCCGGGACACGAGCCAAATCAAGACGCGCCGGAAGCGTCATCCTTGTGCGGCAGCATGCCCATGCGCTCGAACTGCCAGCGCATGGCGCGATACCAGAGATAGCCCACCGCCGCGCCGCACAGGGCCAGGATGATCACGTTCGCGCTCGAGAACGAACCGCTCCACCACATCATCCACGCGGTCCATAGCAGCGTGAAGACGATGGCACCTGCTTTCAGCGGAAGAAGGGGGCGGCTCATGATCCTGCTCCGGGCTGTTAAAATCCCGGCGGACATCATTGCAGGAGGAGACGCCCCCGTACCGTGAGCCAGATCACGGAACGCTTTGGCCGCGCCCTCTAAAGCGCGATGAGATTAGGATGAATCGTCATCGCACTTTAGTTTGTTGTTTGAGCATGATCTTTTCGGAAAACCGCTGCACACTTTTCCGGATCATGCTCTAACCGAAGCGCAGCCGCGATCGCTCCCTGGCCCTTTCCGCCTCGACCTCGCGGTCCCGCGCCGGCGCATGGGTGTGCAGCGAGGTCAGGAGATTTCGCGCAGCCTCCGAGACCTCGGCCACTGCGCGGTCGAACGCCGCCTCGTTGGCCTGCGACGGCTTGTTGAAGCCGGACAGTTTTCGCACGAACTGGAGCGCGCTGGCGTGGATCTCATCCTCCGTCGCCGGCGGCTCGAAGTTGAACAGCGTCTTGATGTTGCGGCACATGCAGGGGCCTCTTCCGGATGTTTTCTTGAAGACGATCGGCGGAGCCGAAATCCTACATCCCTCCGTGCATTTCTGCTAAGTTCCACCGCAACGCGGCCGCCGACCATGAGCCGCAATGGGGAGAGAAACATGAAGGCTTCCTGCGCCGCGCTGTCGGCTGCCCTGCTGTCCTTTTCAATGCCGGTCCTGGCCGCGGATTATCCGGCACCCAAGCAGGGCGACTGGATCGCCAGAGATTTCAAGTTCCACACCGGCGAGACCATGCCGGAGCTGAAGCTGCACTACACCACAATCGGCGAGCCCTCGGGCCAACCTGTGCTGGTGCTGCACGGCACCGGCGGATCCGGCGCAAGCATGCTGTCACCCGCGTTCGCCGGGGAGCTGTTCGGCGCGGGGCAACCGCTCGACGCCTCCAAATATTACATCATCCTTCCCGACGGCATCGGTCATGGCAAATCGTCGAAGCCCTCCGACGGGATGAAGACGAGCTTCCCGAAATACGATTACGACGACATGGTCGAGGCGCAGCATCGCCTGGTGACGGAGGGCCTCGGCGTCAAGCACCTGCGGCTCGTCATCGGCAATTCGATGGGCGGCATGCACACCTGGCTGTGGGGCGAGAAATATCCGAACGCGATGGACGCGCTGATCCCGATGGCCTCGCAGCCGACCGAGATGGCGTCGCGCAACTGGATGCTGCGGCGGATCATGCTCGACACCATCCGCAACGACCCCGACTACAATGGTGGCAATTACGCCAGCCAGCCGCGCATGATGAAATATGCCATCACCGCCTACGGCATCGCCAGCATCGGCGGCACGCTGGCCTATCAATCGCAGGCGCCGACCGCGGCCAAGGCCGACAAGATCGTCGACGACCGGCTGGCGGCGCCGATCACGGCGGATGCCAACGACTTCGTCTACCAGTGGGAGTCCTCGCACGACTATAATGCCGGCGAGAAGCTGGAAGCCATCGAAGCATCGCTGCTGCTGATCAATTCCGCCGACGACGAGCGCAACCCGCCCGAGACCGGCATCACGGACGCGGCCATGAAGCGGGTCAAAAACGGCCGCCTCTATCTGATCCCGGCGAGCGCCGAGACGCGCGGCCACGGCACCACCGGCAACGCGAAATTCTACAGCGAACAGGTGCGGCAATTGCTGGAGAGCACGCCGCAACAAACGATCGGATCGGCGCGCCGCTGATTTTGCAGCGCATCATGTGCGGCAATTCGGAGCCGCATATTATTTGGGCATGCAATGCGCTGACAGCTCGGGCTTAATCGCGTCACCGATGGAATCGACGCGAGCAAGACTGGCGCGCGAATAGCGGGACGCGACGAGGAGGGATCGCATGCACAGGCTCGCACTGTGCGTTTGGCTGGTCGCGATGACGGCGCTGACCAGCGCCGCACTCGCATTCGACAACGGGCAATATGACCACATCCCGCCCGATATCCGCGCCTGGTTCAAGAGCGTGATCGCGCCGAACGGCGTGCCCTGCTGCGACGTCTCGGACGGCCATCGCACCGACTACGATGTGCGCAGCGGTGCTTATTGGGTGCCGATCGAAGGACAATGGATGGAGGTGCCCGAGCGCGCCATCATCCGCGACCGGGGCAATCCGGTCGGCCAGGCCGTGGTGTGGTACGTTCGCCACCGCGGCGCCATCATCATCAGCTGCTTCGTGCCGGCGGATGCCGTGTAAAACGTCTTTATCGATTCCATTGGCTGGAGGCGGCCCGATCGGGTAGCTTGCCGCCAAGCTGAAGCAGGCCGCCGTTGACCGATCTTTGCGCCGAAGACCTCACCACCATCTATGCCAAGCCGAGCCCGCGCGTGATCGCCAAAGCGCGTCCCGCGATCGATGCGCATGCGAAGAAGTTCATCGAGATGTCGCCGTTCTGCGTACTCGCGACGTCGGGCGCGGACGGCAGCGTCGATGCCTCGCCACGCGGCGGCGGCACCGGCTTTGTCCACGTCGCCGGTCCCAACCAATTGCTGATGCCTGACCGTTCCGGCAACAACCGGATCGACAGTTTTCGCAACGTCGTCGAAGGCTCGGGCTTCGTGCATCTGTTGTTCTTCGTGCCCGGCATCGACGAGACGCTACGCGTCGGCGGACGCGGCACGCTGTC
Organism: Bradyrhizobium sp. AC87j1; assembly: GCF_002936975.1. Classification (NCBI taxonomy): domain Bacteria; kingdom Pseudomonadati; phylum Pseudomonadota; class Alphaproteobacteria; order Hyphomicrobiales; family Nitrobacteraceae; genus Bradyrhizobium; species Bradyrhizobium sp. AC87j1. Next base: position 2,685 of record NZ_PTFE01000116.1, on the reverse strand, counting down.
GGCCGATCCGGATCTGCTCGCCGCGATGGTGGAATTCGGCAAGCCGCCGCGCGCGGTGCTGAACGTCGCCGTCAGCGAAGTCTATTTCCATTGCGGCAAAGCGCTGATGCGCTCGAAGCTGTGGTCGCCGGAGAAAGTGCAGCGCTCGGTGATGCCCAGCATCGTCACGGTCATTCACGACCAGACCGGCCTCGGCGAACCGGCGAGCCAGGAGACCGTGGAAGAGATCTACAAGACGCAGTTGTAGGCGTAGCTGTCGCGACGATCACAGTGTCGTCCCGGACAAGCGAAGCGCAGATCCGGGATCCATAGCCACAGGGAGTGGTTTGAGGAAGACTCGTGGTTACAAGTTGCGCGCTACGACCACCTTCTGTGGTTATGGGTCCCGGCGTTCGCCGGGACGACATCGAAGCAAGCGCCTGGTGGCCGGAGCTTAATGCCCCTCACCCTCGAGCCCACCGACGTGCTTCTGAGTGTAGAGCTCGAGGCCGATGCGGCCGATCAGGTCGAGCTGGGTTTCGAGGAAGTCGATGTGGTGCTCCTCGTCGCTCATCAGCTTCTCGAACAGGTCACGCGTGACGTAGTCCTTGACGCCGTGGCAGTAGGTCGCCGCTTCCTGGTAGAGCGCACGCGCGCTCATCTCGGCAGCGAGGTCGCACTCGATGATCTCCTTGACGTTCTGGCCGATGCGCAAGGGATCGAGCACCTGCATGTTCGGAAAGCCGTCGAAGAACAGGATGCGCGCGGTGAGCTTGTCGGCGTGCTCCATCTCCTCGATGGACTCCTTGCGCCAGACCTTGGCCATGTCGAGGAGGCCCCAATTGTCGAGGAAGCGGTAGTGCAGCCAGTACTGGTTGATCGCAGTCAGTTCGTGACGCAGTGCCTTGTTGAGATAGTCGATGACTTTTGCGTCGCCCTGCATGGTTCACTCCAGCTCTTGCAGTCCAAATCGGCCCAAAACCGAATTTAGAATGCTTCTAAGTCAGTTTACGAATGAGGGCAACTGGCTACGGCGGCGCAGCCGGGGGAAAAGCTCAGCCGAGCTGGCGAGGGCTTTCAGCAGGCCGCGAGGGCAAACTGGGCGGGCTCGGCCGCCTCGTCATTGGCAGCCACAGTGTGGTTGTGCGGGCAGCCGGCACAGCAGGACTGGGCGCAGGGGCCAAGGGCTTCGTCGATGATGGTCTTGATCGTCCGGGCGCAGCGGCCGCATTCGGCGCTACAGCCGAGGCATCCATAGACCTGCTTGGCATGGCGCACGGCGTCATCGGACTCGGCGACGGCGGCGCGGATGTCGTCATCGCTCAGCACGTTACAGGAACAAACGATCATGGAAGCGGCAGGCCCTTCGGTGATGCGTCATCATCGATATTTAACGGGCCCGCCGGATGCAAAAGGAAAAAGCGGTATTTCAAGCTATTCCAAACTGGCCCAAAAGCAGCCTAGAACGGTCCTAAATTTCAGCGTTGCGCTGGATCAAGATTGGAGCGGATCTAATCGCCGCCACCGCCTCCCCCACCGTCGCCGCCGCCTCCGCAATCGCCGCCACTGCTGCCGCTATCGCTGCTGGAACAGCTGCCGCCGTCGGTCGAGCTGCTTGAGCTGTCGCTGGAAAACCAGCTTCCCAGTGAGAAGCCGTTATTGCTGACCGAATAGGTGTCGCCGCTGCTACTGCCATCGCCACCCGCCCCGGCGCGGGAGCGCCGCTGGCCGCGGTTCTGGAGATGGGTGATCCAGCCGTAACCGATCGCGGACACGACCCCGGCAGCAATCAATGCATTGATCATCGCGTTGCCCATCATCGCCTCATGGCCGAGCCTGCGGTCCATATCAATTGGTCGCCCGCCACCAAGGTGCCGTTCATTGATCATTCAAACGAAGTATGGAACTCTGCTCCCAAAGGGTTCCCGCGTGTTCGTACGAAAGGTCAAGCCGATGAAGAAATTGCTCCTGACGGTCGCCGCCGTCGCCTCCCTGGCCCTTGCGGCCGGAACACCAGCCCATGCACAGCGCGGCGTCGCGGCGGGCGTGGCGGCCGGCATCATCGGCGGCGCCATTGTCGGCGGCGCGCTGGCCTCTCCGTATTATTACGGACGCGGCCCCGGTTATTACGAACCCGGCTATTACCCGCCCCGTTACTATGCGCCGGGTCCGGGCTATGTCTCTGACGACTATTATGGCGGCGGCTGCGTCTGGCAGAAGCAGCGCTTCTGGGACGGCTATGCCTGGCGCGCCCGCCGCGTCAGAGTCTGCGGCTGAGGCGACTCGAACCGGTCCATCGCGACCGCTTCGGCTGACCGGTTCGCTACGGATGCGCCGTTCATCTCCGGGCCCGAAAAAGACCGCTTTTTCTCGTCACAGCTCCGTGCGCGTTTACCGTGGGTTGACCAATTGCGCGCTTCCTAGCTGCACGGCCAATTCCATCAGCGTGAACCTTTGAAACCCGGGCGCCTCTAACAAGAGGAACCATCTCCCAGGAGAGCCAAGAGCATGAAGAAGACTTTAGTTGCCGCCCTCACGGTTGCGACGGTCGCCGGTTCGCTGGTGACTGCCACTCCGTCCGCGAAGGCGCATGACGGCATCGGCGCTGGGCTCGCTGCCGGCCTGATCGGCGGCGCGATCGTCGGCGGCGCCATTGCATCGAGCCGCCCCGCCTATGGCGGCCCCGTTTACGTCGCCGAACCCGGC
>NZ_PTFE01000115.1:0-21530 GCF_002936975.1 Bradyrhizobium sp. AC87j1 | reverse complement strand
CTGCCCGCGCGACCATGACGCCCCCACCCCGCACGAAGTTCCCGAGCTTGGGCATGATGCGCTGCGACCAGGGAGTTGGTGCGTTGAGGCGTGCCAGATAGGCCTCGCCATCGAGGACCTCGGGCGTCTCAAGCTCGTACAGGATGAAGAAGCGATTGATGTCGTCGCGTGTCGCGCGGAAGACACGCGACGCCAGGAAACCCCTCGTCGTCACCCGCTCGGTAGTGTGCTCGCGCGTGAGCCAATGCCTGTAGTCGATCAGATCGTGCGCCTCGACGTCGCTCCAGATGGCGAGGAATCCCGCTCCGCGCATCGCGCTCTCCCTGCTTACGCTTGGCCCGCGGCCGCAAGCCCGTGCAGCGCTGGCGCGATCGTTTCGGGCAATTGTCCGAGCCGCTGCACGGCCGCCAGGATCGCGGCGATATAGCCGTACGGACCCAAGCCGCAGATGACCGCCGTGCAGGCGCTCGACGTGATCGAGTGACGGTGAAGCTCGTCGCGCGCATGAATGTTCGAGATATGCAGCTCGATCTTCACCCCCTCGAAGATCTTCAACGCATCGATCAGCGCGATCGACGTGAAGGAATAGCCCGCCGGGTTCATGATGATCGCGTCCACCTTGCCGTGAGCGGACTGGATCAGGCCGACGAGCTCGCCCTCCATGTTGGACTGATGGAACGAGATCGAAGCCCCGAGATGATCGGCCAGCGCATGACAACTCGCCTCGATCTCCTTCAGCGTCGTCCGGCCGTAGATGTGCGGTTCTCTGGTGCCGAGAAAATTCAGATTGGGTCCATTCAGGATCATGATTTTGGCAGCCATTTTATCCCTCGTGTCCTTTTGCCAATGCTGCGCGACTAACCGCCGAACCATTTCGCCGGAATCGTCACCAGTCCCGGGAACAGCACCATCGCGAACAGGACAATCAGCTGCGCGATCATGAAGGGCCAGACGCCCTTGATGATGTCCTCCATGCTGATCCTGGAGACGCCGCAGACGACGTTGAGCACAATGCCGACCGGTGGCGTGATCAGGCCGATGGAATTGTTGATGATGAAAAGCACACCAAAATAGACGGGGTCGATATGCGCTGCCTTGACGATCGGCATCAGGATCGGCGTCAGGATCAGGATCGTCGGCGTCATGTCGAGCGCCGTTCCCACGATCACCACCACGACCATGATCGCGAGCATCAGGATCGTGTTGTTCCCCATGAAAGGTTTCAGGAGATCGACGACCTGAGCGGAGATTTCGGACACCGTGATGAGCCAGGAGGACACCAGCGCCGCGGCCACCAGAAACATCACGATGCTCGTCGTCACGGCGGAGGAAACGAATACCTCGTAAAGCTGCGACAGCTTCAGCTCGCGGTAGACGCAGGTCGCCACGAACAGCGAATAGACGGCAACGACCACCGCGGCTTCCGTGGGCGTGAAGATGCCGAAACGAAGGCCGACCACGATGATGACAGGCAGCATCAGCGCCCAGAAGCCGTCGACGACGGCCTTCACGATCTCGGACATCGAGGCCCGCGGCGGCGGTGTCAAATTTTCCTGCCGTACGACCCAGGCCCAGGCGAGGCACAGTCCCGCCCCGAGCAACAGTCCGGGCACGATGCCGGCCAGAAACAGTTTCGAGATCGAGACGCCGGCGGCAACGCCGAAGATGACGAAGCCGATGCTGGGCGGAATCACGGGGGCGATGATGCCGCCAGCCGCCACAAGACCCGCCGCATAGGACTTCTTGTGTCCCGCCGCCACCATCATCGGCACCAGCAGCGCTGCGAGGGCCGCGGCGTCGGCCGCGGCAGAGCCCGACAGCGAAGCGAGAATGCAGGACGCCAGGATCGTGACGTAGCCAAGTCCGCCGCGAAAATGCCCGACTGCAACGAGGGCGACATTGACGATGCGCTTGGCCAGCCCTCCTTTGTTCATGATCTCGCCGGCGAGCATGAAGAAGGGAATGGCCATCAGCGGAAAACTGTCCGCGCCGTTGATGACGTTCTGCGCCACGATCTGGGCGTCGAACATGTCGATCGTGCTCATCAGGGCGACGCCGCAAATGAGGAGCGCGAAGGCGATCGGCATACCCAGCGCCATGGCGCCGAGCAGCGAGAAGGTGAAGACGGCGATCGTCATGCCATGATTCCGGTGGTGTGCAGCAGGTGAGCGCCGGCCGGCAAGGTTCGAAGAGATGGCATCAGTGTTCTTCCGATTCTTTCACGGCGACCATGTCGGCTTCGCTGGCCTGTCCGGCGAGAACGCGGAGCAAGTCGTAGAGAAGGATCACGCCGGCCGACACGCCGAAGATCACGCCGACGGCGTAGAAAATAGCCATCGACAGGCCGGTGGCCGGCGCGCGGTCGTCGATGTTGATGAGGGTCTGGCGCCAGCTGCCGGAGAGCAAAAGCCAGTCGGCAAACAGCATCAGGCCATAATTGATGACGAAGCAGATGCGCTTGCCGAGAGCCGGCAGCATCCGGATCAGGGTGTCGACGCCGAGATGGGCGTGCTCGCGCAGCGCGACGATGGCGCCGAGGAAGGTCAGCCAGACCAGCAGCCAGCGCGACAGCTCCTCGGAAATCGTGATGCCGGAATTGAAGCCGTAACGCAGCACCACATTGCCGAAGACCAGGACCACCATGACCGCGAGACACGCGGCAATGACGGCTTTGAGGAACGAGCAATAGAGGTCGAGGAATCGCGCCATGCGTCAGGTCCGGGCAAATGGGGCATGAGCCGGCCGTTGGCCGGCTCCGCCGCGATAGAGAAGCCGGCTACTTCACGTCCTTGCGGATGCGCTCGACTTCGTCGTTGAACAGCTTCACCGTCTCGGAGCGAAGATTGGCGGAGATCTTGTCCACGACCGGTTGCACCGCCTTGCGCATGCGCTCGGTCTCCTCGGGGGCGATCGCATTGTACTGCATGCCCTTGGCCTGCAATTCCGCCAGGGCCTTGTCGGTCTGAAGCCGCGTCTGCTCCTTCTGGTAGCCGCGGCTCTCTTCATAAGCCTCGCGCATCAAGCGCTGCTCGGTCGGCGACAGCTTGTCCCAGAATACCTTGCTCACCAGAATGATGTTCAGGGTGAAAGTGTGGTTCGTGGCGGAAACGTATTTCTGCACTTCGTAGAATTTGTTCGAGAGAATGACCGTGTAGGGATTCTCCTGGCCGTCGACGGTGCGGGTCTCCAGCGCCGAATACAGCTCGCCGAAGGCCATCGGGACCGGATTGGCCTTGAAGGCACTGAAGCTTTCGAGATAGACCGGATTCGGAATCACCCGAAGCTTGAGGCCGCTGAAGTCCTCGAGCTTGGTGATCGGGCGGGTGCTGTTGGTGACGTTGCGGAAGCCCAGGCCCCAATATCCCAGCCCGGTCAACCCCTTCGACGGCAACGTATCGAGCATCGCCTTGCCGAATTTGCCGGTCGCGAGAGCGTCGGCCTGCTCGGTCGTGTTGAAGAGGAACGGGAAGTCGATCAGGCCGAATTCCGGAACGACGGTCGCGAGCGATGTCGTCGAGGCCGACAGCATCTCCTGCGTGCCGCCGCGCAGCGCGGATTGCTGCTGCAGCTCGTTGCCGAGCTGCGAGGCGGCGAACTCGCGGACCTTCATCTTGCCCCCGCTCTTCGCAAGCAGGATTTCGGCGAATTTCTGCACGCCCATGCTGACGGGATGATCGGTGTTGTTCAGGTGGCCCCACCTGATCGTCCGCTCCTGAATGTCCTCAGCGGATGCACCGACCGTCAGCGCCACACAGATCGCCGTCGCAGACAGCGCCCGAACCAACAAGCTCATTCGTCTTCTCCCTGTTCGATCGGGCACGAACGACGGCTTAAGCCATTATTTTCCGTACCCTCAGCTTATTTAGACATCATACATATATTTCCATGTCAAACGACAAAATATACTTCATATGATATTTGTGCATACGTCATATGGTTGAGTTCTGCTATATTGCTGGCAACATTGATGGTTCGGCCGGCCGAGGGGTGGCCGGCGATCCGGGACAAGCGAGATCAGAGAGCATGACGTCACTTGAGGAACGGCCTCTGTCGGCGGGCGACAGCGGCTATCAGCGCATTCGCTCCGACATCATTTTCGGAGTGCTCATGCCATCCGGACGGCTCAGGCTCGATGCCATGAAGGAAGATTACGGTGTCAGCATCTCGACGCTGCGCGAGATCCTCAATCGTCTAACGTCTGAGGGTTTTGTGGTTGCCGAAGGCCAGCGTGGCTTCGAGGTGGCGCCGATCTCGATCCAGAACCTGCGCGAGCTCGCCGATCTGCGCATCCTGCTGGAGCATCACGCCATGGCCGAGTCGTTCCGTGCCGGCGACGTCGAGTGGGAGGGCCGCGTGGTGTCAGCGCATCACAAGCTGGCGGCGACCGAGCGTACCGTCCTCAAGGAGGGCGACGATCCCGAGCTGCGCAAGCGGTATGACGGCGAATTCCACCAGGCGCTGATCTCGAGCTGCGGGTCGCGCGAGCTGATGCGTACCCATTCGATCGTGTTCGACAAATACTTTCGCTATGCGCTGCGCTATCGGGGCACGGAGACGATCAACCAGCACAAGGCGCTGTTGGAATGCGCCCTAAAGCGGGACATCAAGAGCGCGCGGACTGTCCTCAGCGAACATATCAACGGCTGCGTCGCGCATGCCCTTTCGTCCTGGAAGGACACCTGACCACCCTCTCCCACTAAGGATTAACGTCAAGGCTTCGCGTCAAGGATCAAGTCGTCTGCGAAAAGAACGATAGATGCACTCCGAAAAAATTCCATTCTCCATGGCCAGGCTTGACGACTTGCTCGATGATTTCGGCATCGACGTCCTGATCGTCACCTCGAAACACAACATTCAGTACCTTCTCGGCGGGTACTATCACTTCCAGTTCGATTTTATGGAAGCCATCGGCATCAGCCGGTATCTGCCCATCTTCGTCTACGTGAAGGGCGCTCTGGACAAGTCGGCCTATATCGCCAACCGGAACGAACGGGACAGCATCCAGAACAGAACCAGCGCCGGATATTGGATGCCGACGGTCGTGTTCGGGTCGTCAACCTCGGTCGAAGCGATGACACTCGCTCTCGAGCACGTAAAATCTGCCGCAACATCTGCGTTAAATGTCGGCGCCGAGATGTCGTTCCTGCCGGCCGATGCGGCGGACGTGCTGCGCAGCGAACTCCCCAACTGCCGGCTCGTCGAGGCGATGCGCCCGCTTGAGAAACTGCGGTCCATCAAGACCGCGGCCGAGTTGGAGATCCTCCGCGAGGCGTCCGAGCGTGTCGTCGCTTCCATGATGGACGCGGTCAGCCGCACCCGCCCCGGACAAAGTAAGCGCAAGATCATCGATCATCTGCGTCAGGCCGAACTGTCCCGCGACATGATCTTCGAATACGCGCTCGTGACGATAGGAACGAACCTTAACCGGGCTCCGTCTGAACAACGTCTCGAACCCGGCGATATCGTCTCGCTCGATTCAGGCGGGAACTATAGAGGTTACATCGGTGATCTCTGCCGGATGGCCGTGCACGGCGCGCCGGACGAAGAACTTGTCGATCTGCTCGCGGAAGTCGATCTGATCCAGCAGGCGGCCCGCGCTCCGATCCGCGCGGGTCTCACGGGAAGCGATATCTACGCCGCCGCAGCCGAAGCGCTGGCACGGTCCCCTCATGGCAAGCAGATGCACTTCGTTGCCCACGGCATGGGCATCGTCAGCCACGAAGCGCCGCGCCTCACGGCGAGCGGCCCCATTCCCTACCCCGCCGACGACGCCAGCGTACCTCTCGAGGCCGGCATGGTCATCTCGATTGAGACCACGCTGCCTCACGCGCGACGGGGCTTCATCAAGCTCGAGGATACGATCGCGGTGACCCCGGACGGGTATCAGGCCTTCGGAGACGGCTCGCGCGGTTGGAGCCGGATTTCGGGATGACGACGAACCCGCCCCACAAGGTGGAGACCGTAGTCGCCACGACGGATATTCTCGGTGAGACGCCGCTCTGGTGCGGCCGCACGAACAAGCTCTGGTGGGTCGATATCGACCGGCAACTTCATCAATCTTTCGATCTCGCGACCGGCGCGCACGAGACGATCCGCTACGACTGCCGGTTTCTCGGCAGCCAGGCCTTGGCCTCCGACGGCTCGCACATCCTCGCGCAGGATCTCAGCCTGTTTCGTCGCGATCCGGTGAGCGGCATCGTGAGCCGCATCTGCGAGGTCGAAACGGGGGTCGACAATCGGCTCAACGACGGACGGGTCGATGCGCGGGGGCGCCTGTGGATCGGAACGATGGATAACGAGCTGCATCGGCCGAACGGCGCGCTCTATCGCGTCGACGGCGACGGCGCAGTCCGGCGCATGTTCGCCGATGTCATCGTCACCAATGGCATTGCGTTTTCGCCGGACAGTCGCACGCTCTATTTCACGGACACGCGGCGCTATCGCACCTGGTGCTTCGATTTCGATCTCGATGACGGCACGATCAGCAACAAGCGACTGTTCGCAGACTACGCAGCGTCCGGAGAGCGCCCTGACGGCGCCTGCGTCGACGTCGATGGCGGGCTCTGGACGGCGTTCTTCTCCGGCGGGCGCATAGCGCGTTATCGACCGGACGGCCAGATCGACACCGTTATTTCCCTGCCCGTGACCAATCCGACCTGCGTCTGTTTCGGCGGCAGCGACTACAAGACCATGTTCGTCACGAGCGCGCGAAAGTTTCTCGACACCGGGCAATTGAGCAGCGAGCCCGAAGCCGGTCACCTCCTCGCCATCCACGGCCTCGCGCAGGGCCTTCCGGAGCACCGCTTTGTGTTTGGGAAGGCGGACTGAAGACGCCCTCCTGTCCGTCGTTGTCGTATCCTGCGGCAGAAGCCACAACGACTTGGTCAGCCCTCATCCTGTCTCGAAAAGGCGCGGCCCAGCATGACCGAAGAGTCAAGCCAATCCGCTCGAAGCGGAACGCTCGATTGCATCGGGAATTTGGGTCGGATCCCATACTGCGGCGCGATCCGACTGTCCCGCAAGCCTGGATTGGGGAGACGCTCAGCCGCGCTACGGCGCCTTGCAGACGAAATTGCTCGCTTCCTCGATATCGCCCGAGCCGGAATAGGCCGCATACGACGGATAGACGCAAAGCGGCCGGGTACGATGGGGGCTCCACGTCCCCGGAACTTCCTTGTTGGCCGGATCGATCGAAGCAACTATCCGCTCAGGCGCCTTGCCCTGCTCCACCCAATCGGTCAGCGCCGTCAGAGCATCAAACTTGTCGAGTGCAACTCCGCCGCCGCAATGTGTCCCGCCGGGTATGGTGAAGAGGCGCACGAAGCCATCGGCATGGCCCTGCGCGTTCTTGTTCAGCCGGCCATACCACCGGATCGTGTCGTTGACCGAGAAGACCGGATCGGCATGACCGTGATAGATGAGCATCTTGCGTCCGGCCGCTTGCAGGCCTGCGAGCTTGGGGTCGTCAACATCGGGGGGCGTCATGAACTCCATGGCCGATTCGGTGAACGTGCCGTCCTTGGCGAATATCTTTGGCGCGTCCCTGTCGAAGTCGTAGGCCTTTAGCGCGTCAATGAGCTTCTCGTTGCTGCCTTCCACCGCAACAGGCGGGGTCGAAAAAATATAGTTCAGCGACGCCGCCCCCATCGTGGCGATGATCGGATAGTTGTTCCACGGTGCGACCGTGCTCTCGACCTTCCAGGCGCGCCAATTGCCGGTGCCGACGCCGCCATCGAGCGGCCAGTCCGAATAGAGCGCCTCGCCTTTCGAATTTTTCGGCCCGGCAAGGCTGGTCTTCAGCGCATCGACCTTGGCTTCAGGCAGGCACGCATTGGTTTGGCCCGGCGCGCAAATGAGGCTCTTGAGGTCGAAGGCCTTCTGGCAGGCTGCGAGATTGGACGTGAGGCCATCCTTGACACCATCCAGCGCGTCGCAGGCCTCCGTGATGCGCAAGGATACGAGTTGCGCATCCTCTTTGGTAATCGACTTGCGGAGATCCGGGTCGGCCTTCAGGAAAGCCTGCACATCCCAGGCGTGCTGGACCGCGGCGCGTGGCAGATCGAAGCCGGGATTGCCGACGAGGAAGCCATCGTAGTTTTCGGGCATGCGGGAGGCGGCGACCATCGCATGACGCCCGCCGTTGGAGCAGCCGGCCATGTAGGAGCGATCAGGCTTGCGGCCGTAATGCAGTGTGATGATCTTTTTGGCGACCGGCGACAGAGCCATGTCGGCGGCGTAGCCATAGTCGCGCCGCGCCTGCGGATCGAGCCCGAAGGCGGCACCTGCTGCAAGCCCCAGCGCCTTGTTCGCGGGATCGGAGCCCGAATGGCCACTGTCCGACGACAGCACAGCGAAACCTCGCGCCAGCGGCACTGTGCCGCCCGATGCAAGACCGTCGGGTTTGGGACCAAGGGCGGGGACCACGATGCCGTCATTGCCGCCGTTCACCTGGTGCAGGAAGCGGCCGTTCCACTCCGCCGGCAGCCTGATCTCGAAGTGAATAGCGTAGGACTTTCCGTCCGCACCAGTGCGCTGGTTGGCGAAGCCGGTCACGATGCAATGCTTTGCTACGCCGTTGCTGGCTTCCTGGAGCTTCGAACCGACGACTTCGACGTTGGAGATACCAAGCGAAGCAGTGCTGACCGGCGAGCAGCTCTCACCCTCTGCGCGGACAACTACGGTCGATTCAAGGAGGGCAGCGAGCGCGACTACCGATACCAAGCCAGACCTCACCGGCTCCTCCCGATTTGTTTATATTTTATAATTATTACGTCTATTCTTCATTCTGGCAAGGGCATTTCATCCGCGTTGCTGGCGTTGCGGACTTGCTCGAGGGCACAACTTGCCTGGTAGCCAGTCTGGGTTTGACCGAAGCGTGTCGCAATCTGTCTCTGAGCGCGCGCCAGGAAGACCAATCCTACCAGTTAGCGCCTTGGCAGGATGTCCCCCCAGCGGTCGGCAAAGCTGTCGACGGCCGACTCGACCTTGTCGAGATCGTCGTGGGAAAGTGCCAAGGATAGCGCCATCATCCCGCGGCGTGCAATCCATATCCCCTCCTCCAGCATGTGCAGGTAGAACAGTTCACGCAGACTAGGATGGGACGTCACGGCATCATTCGCGTTCCTCAACGAACCCATCACGAAATGGATCGCCAAGATCGAGCCGAAGCCGGTGAACTGCCCCGCAACGCCGGCGCCCTCGAGCGTCCCGTTCAAGCGCCGGCGAAGGTCATTTCCGCGAACCGACAACTGGGAGATCGCTTCCTCCGTCGCGACCTCCGACAGCACAGCGGCACCGACCCGCATTCCAAGACTATTGTTGTTGAACGTGCCGGACAGGACGAGCGACGCCGGCTTGCGCGGGTCGAACTGCGCCATGATGTCCTCGCGTCCGCCAAATGCGCCGATCGAGAGGCCGCCGGCAAGATACTTGCCGAGCGTGGTCATATCAGGCGTGATGCCCCAGTAGCCCTGCATTCCGTTCGGAGCGAGGCGCGACGTCTGGATCTCATCGAAGATCAGCACCGCTCCGATCCTGGCCGTCTCCTCCCTCAACGCGGCGAGAAATTCGCGATCGGCGGGAATGCTGCCTCCCGCGCCCAGCATCGGCTCGACGATCACGACACCCAGCTTCTCGCCTTGACGCCGAATGGTCGCGCGAACGGCTTCAACGTCGTTGTACGGCGTCTGAACGAGGTCAAGGCGCGCGTTCAGCGGCGAAGGACCATTAACAGGGAAGTTTAGGCTGCCGCCATGGTAGGCCCCCTCGAACACCATGACCTTGGACCTGCCAGTGTAGTGAAGCGCGGCAGCGATCGCCGAGACGTTGGCTTCTGTCCCGGAATTGGTAAAACGGACCTTCTTGATCGAGGGGAAACGATCGACGATCAGGCGGGCAAAGCGCGCCTCGTCCTCGATCTGCCCGCCTAGACTAAGACCATTGTCGAGCGCCTGCCGTATCGTCCCCAGCACCACCGGATTGGAGTGCCCGAGCAGACCAGCCGTGAACTCGCTGAGGGCATCGACGTAGCGCTTGCCGTCGAGATCCCAGATGTAAGCATCCTGGCCGCGCGCGATGAAGACGGGAAACGGCGAGTTGAAAAGACCGCTACGAGTGGTGCCTCCCGGCAGATACTCGGCCGCCCGCTCGAACGCCTCCAGACTCTTGGGGTTGGCCCGGACATAGCTCGCGCGTGCTGCAGTCACCGCTGCATCGATATCGCTTTCCACGTTCTTCGGATCGAGCTGAAGCGACTTATTCATGGTTGTCCCTCGAATTGGCCTTGTGATTGGCGAGCGAAGCGCGCGACATCAGCCGGAAGATCGCCGGCGAACTGCACCCTGGAATCACTGCGATCGCGTCGATCTCGATCAGCGCGCCCGGTGCTGCAAGCGCCGACACTTCGACAAGCGTGCTCGCCGGTTTCGTCGTCCCGAAGACGCGTGCCCGGATCTCATTGACGTGCGCGCGCTGTGCAATGTCGGTGACAAAGGACGTCATCTGCACGACGTCCGCGCAACCGGCACCAGCCGATCGCAGGATACACGTCAGGATCTCGAATATCCGCTCGGTTTGCGGCCCGATCTGGCCGGGTGCGACGACGGCGCCCGTGTCATCGAAGGGCAGCAATCCCGAAACATAGACGGTGTTGCCGGCACGCACAGCATGGCTGAAGTGACCACGCGGAGCCGCAAGGCCCTCGCCAGAGATCTGGATGTGAGATGGTTGTTTCATCTTGCAGAACCTCGTTCCTGGCCCACCTCAACCGGCTGCGGCCTGATCGATCCGGCGCAGGGTCTCGGCGAAGACGCCTATGACGTGCTCTAGTCCTCGCCGATATACGGCGCGATCGGGCCAAAGGTACGCGAGGTGATCGCCAAGCCCTGATTGGTCACGCCGAGGCACATCAAGCGCCACAGATCCTGATTGCCGCGCTCGGCGATGTCGGCGTCCACGACGTCCTCACGGGTGAAGTGGATACCGGCGCAAGGACCTTCGCCCGTGACCTGTACGGGGATGCGCAGACCGTCCGCGGCCCTGCGAAGTCCCTCGCGCAGGCGCGCTCCCTGCGCACGCACGCGCGCAAAGACCTCCGAGGTTGCGAGCTTCACCCGGCGCCGCCAGTAATACACCGCGCTCCGGCGAAAGATGTGGACAGCCATTTCGAAACACACCCTGTGCAGCAGCAGTTGTGTCGCAGAGCTGTGCAGCAGCTCCCCAGCCAGGCGGGTTTCGCGAGTGATTTCAGGCCGAGCGGGAGATCTGGCTGGGGCGGGAGGGATCGAACCTCCGAATGGCGGAATCAAAATCCGCTGCCTTACCGCTTGGCTACGCCCCAACAGGCGACCTGGGGGCCGGCGGAAGAACTGGCTACCGCAGATTCCCTTGGTCGCAGCCGGTCTATAGGGAGCGGCGCAGCATTTCAACCGCCTGGAGGGGCAAAATACCACAGCCCCGGGATCGGCCCCGCTACACTCTCTTTATGGGCCCGCGACGGCCCCGTTCTGACCGCCACCGTCCGGCCCCTCCCGCCCCATTGAGACCTCCCCCATTTCATGGGAATAGGGCGCCAAGACCTGTCCACGGGAGTGAGCCATGACCTACCGCGCGCCGATTTCTGACATGCTGCTGTCGCTCAATCACGGTGCCGGCCTCAAGGCTGCCGTGGAGGCCGGTCATTACGGCGATTTCGACGCCGACATCGCCGCGGCCGTGCTGGAGGAAGCCGGCAAGTTCGCAACCGACGTCCTGGCCCCGCTCAACAAGGTCGGCGACGAGCACGGCATCAAGCTCAGCGATGGCAAGGTAACGACCGCGCCGGGCTGGCCGGACGCCTACAAGCGCTGGACCGAGGGCGGCTGGAACGCGGTGTCCGGCCCCGAAGATTTCGGCGGCCAGGGCCTGCCGGTCGCGATCAACGCCGCCTGCACCGAGATCTGGAGCGCCTCGAATCTCGCCTTCGGCCTCTGCCCGCTGCTGACGGCGTCGGCGATGGAGGCGCTGGACGCGCATGGCAGCAGTGAGCTGAAGAAAATCTATCTCGAAAAGCTCGTCTCCGGCGAATGGACCGGCACGATGCAGCTCACCGAGCCGCAGGCCGGCTCCGATGTCGGCGCGCTGCGCACCCGCGCCGAGAAGCAAGCCGACGGCACCTATCGCATCAAGGGGACGAAGATCTTCATCACCTATGGCGAGCACGACATGACCGACAACATCGTGCATTTCGTGCTGGCGCGTCTGCCCGATGCGCCCGCCGGCACCAAGGGCATCTCGCTGTTCCTCGTGCCGAAGTTCATGGTCAATGCAGACGGTTCACTCGGCGCACGCAACGACATCTACGCCTCCGGCGTCGAGCACAAGCTCGGCATGCATGCCTCCCCCACCTGCACCATGACCATGGGCGATCATGGCGGCGCGATCGGCTTCCTGATCGGCGAAGAGAACCAGGGCATGCGCTGCATGTTCACGATGATGAACCAGGCCCGCCTCGGCGTCGGCCTGGAGGGCGTCGGCGTTGCCGACCGTGCCTATCAGCAGGCCCTGTCATATGCGCAGGAGCGCAAGCAGGGCCGCGCCGTCGGCAGCAAGAGCGACGGCTCGGACGCGATCTTTGTGCATCCCGACGTCAAGCGCATGCTGATGCGGATGCGGGCGCAGACCGCCGCCGCGCGCACCATCTGCTATGCGACCGCGGTCGCGATCGACGTCTCGACGCGCGCCAGGGACCCCAAGGTGCGTGCGGATGCCGCCGCGCGCGCGGCGCTGCTGACGCCGATGGCCAAGGGCTATTCCACCGACATCGGCAACGAGGTCGCCTATCTCGGCGTGCAGGTGCATGGCGGCATGGGCTTCATCGAGGAGACCGGTGCGGCCCAGCATTATCGCGATGCCCGCATCACCGCGATCTACGAAGGCACCAACGGCATTCAGGCGATCGACCTCGTCACGCGCAAGCTCGCGGCCAATGGCGGCGCTGCCGTCTGGGCGCTGCTCGACGAGCTCGCAGCGACGGTCAAGAAAGTCGAAGCGTCGAACGATCCGGCTTTTGGCACCACGGGTGTCAAGCTGCGTGAAGCGCTGGAGGCTTTGACGCGCACCAGCAAGTGGTTGCTGGAGCGCGTGACGTCCGCGCCGAACGAGGCGCTTGCCGGCGCGACACCGTATCTGCAGCAGTTCGGCTCAACGCTCGGCGGCTGCCTGCTCGCCTCCGAGGCGCTTGCCGCCAAGGCCGAGGGCAACACGGACGCCGCACGCTACGTCTCGCTCGCACGCTTCTTCGCCGAGAACATCAGTGTGCAGGCCGGCGCGCTCGAGCGCACCGTGACCGAGAGCGCGGAGTCCGTCGCGGCGGCGGATGCGGTGTTGCTGGGGTAAGGGACCTTGTAGCCCGGATGGAGCGCAGCGCAATCCGGGGCCGTCGTCGCTCGTGGCACGAATCCCGGATTACGCTTCGCTCCATCCGGGCTACGAGGCCGGGACCTTCGCGCTTCTCCCCGGCCGCCACAACACGATGCCCGCCGCCACGAGATCCAGCACGACGCACATCGCAAACGCCATCGTGTAGTTGCCGGTCAAGCTGCGCACGAGGCCGACGATGCCGGGACCGAAGGCGCTGACGACGCCGCTGATCGAGGTGCCCAATCCCATTGCGGCGGCGAAGGCGGCGGCGCCGATCTCGCGCTGGATGATCAAGGGCGGAAACGTGATCATGTTGCCGATCGAGAAGCCGTAGACGGCGCAGCACACCAGCAGCACGGTCGGGCTCGTGCTCTGCACGAGAACGAACAGCGCCGCCGCCTGGCTCGTCATCGACGCCGCGCAGGCGAGCCTCGGATCGAGCCGGTCGACGAACAGGCCGAGCGACAGGCGGCCGACCACCGCCATCGCCGCCATGATGGTGACCGCGCCTCCTGCGGCCGAGCGGCCGATCAGCGGCTCGAGAAACGTCACCTGGTGGATGATGAATCCCATCTGCGCCAGCAGCGCGATCGCGATCGGCAAGACCATGGTCCAGAACGCCGCGTTGGCAAGCAGCGTCTTGCGGGAATGGCTTGGCGCGGCTGCGCTCTCACCGGAAGGGCGTCCGCCCGAAGCCGGCGAGGTCCCGGCAGGCCAGCCGATGAAGGTCACGACCACCGGCAGCACCAGCACCATCATCGCGAGCGTGGCCGCCAGCATGGCGGAGCGAAATCCGATGCTGCCGGTCAACGACAGCAGCAGTGGAACGAGGAAGATGCCGCCGCAGGTCGCGCCGTTGAACGCGAGGCTGAGCGCGAGCCCGCGCCGGCGCTCGAACCAGGAGTTCAGCACGGTTGCGATCACCACGGTGCCCATGCCGGTCCAGCCGACCGACATCAGCGCGTAGGCGAGATACAGCTGCCAGGGCGTCTGCATCAGCGCCAGCAGCACCGTCGAGGCGCCGAGCGCCGCCAGGCCGCACAGGATCAGCGACCGCAAGCCGATGCGCGCGAGCAGATCGTCAGTGAAGATGACGAGGACGGAGGTCAGGAGAAACGAGAATGTGCTGGCCGCGGAGACCAGCGTGCCCGGCCAGCCATGGGCGCGCTGCAGCTCGGCGAGATAGACGCCCTGACCATACAGGCCAAAGCCGAACATGAAGAAGGCCATCAGGAAGCAGGCCAGCACGACGCGCCAGCCGCGGTAGTGCAGCGAGGATTCGTCGACGCGGGTTGCGGCAATCATCAATCGGGCAATCGGGTCACATGGAACCGCGCGGGATCGCGCACCACAACCACCGGTTTTTCAAATGAAACATTGTAGCCAGTTGTTGCGGCGCGTTGGCGCCGAAAAGGTTTAACTCAGCGCATTGGCACGCCTGCGGGATCATGTAGGTTGATGCTCGGCGAGACTCGCGAAGCGGCGAGCATCGCGGCGAGCGCAGGGGGCTCTCATGCCGAATGGCAATATCGTCGTCACCGAAGAGCGCGGAACGCGTGTCATCACCCTGCGCCGCCCGGGCAAGAAGAACGCCATCACCCAGGACATGTATCGGGAGATGAGCCGCGCGATCGACACCGCGCAGAACAACCCCGATATCCGCTGCATGATCATCACCGGCGGCTCCGGCGTGTTCACCGCAGGCGATGATATCGACGATTTCATGCACGCCGACACCGCGCGCCCCGAGACGCTGTCGGAAGGCGCCAAGTTTCTCTATTCGCTCGCCCTCAACGTCAAGCCGATCATCGCCGCCGTCGACGGCGCC
This sequence comes from Bradyrhizobium sp. AC87j1, assembly GCF_002936975.1. Classification (NCBI taxonomy): domain Bacteria; kingdom Pseudomonadati; phylum Pseudomonadota; class Alphaproteobacteria; order Hyphomicrobiales; family Nitrobacteraceae; genus Bradyrhizobium; species Bradyrhizobium sp. AC87j1. The sequence goes on along the minus strand of NZ_PTFE01000115.1, from coordinate 6,304 downwards.
TCGATCGGCGTGGGCACCGTGATGCTGTTTCACTGCGACTACGTGCTGGCCTCGAACGCTGCGACCTTCTCCGCGCCCTACATCCATCTCGGGCTGGTGCCGGTCGGCGCCGCCAGCCTCTTGATGCCGAACACGATGGGATATCAGCGCGCTTTCGCGATGCTGGTGATGGGGCGGACTTTCTCCGCCGCGGAGGCGCACGCGGCAGGCTTCGTCAACACCGTGGTGTCGCCGGGACATACCGAGGTCGAGGCGCGCAAGGTGGCGCGCGACATCTGCCGGCTGCCGGCGGAGGCGGTCGCAACCTCCCGCAAATTGCTGCGCGCGCCGGCCGAAGAGCTCACCCGCCGCATCGACCAGGAAGGCCATCTGTTCGGCGAGCGACTCAAGTCGGAGGAAGCGGTGGCGGCGTTCAACGCCTTTGCGAACCGGAAGAAGAAGTAGCGGCGCTCTCTCTCCGCGAGCCCGGTATCGTAGGGTGGGCAAAGGCGCACTTGCGCCGTGCCCACGCCTTAATACGTGGGCACGCTTCGCTTTGCCCACCCAACGAGGCCGTAGTCGGGGACAGACCCTCTCATCCCGCACGTTCACGACAATGCTTCGTGAAATCTTCGCGCGGACCGACTAGTCTTGTTCCATGCGATACCGATCCATCCTCGCCGCCCTCGCCCTCATCACCGCGCTCCCCGCCTCGGCCCAAACCGCCGCGCCGGTCGAACTGCGCGTGCTCGCGATCAACGATTTTCACGGCAATCTGCGGCCGCCGCCGGGCGGCATCCGCATCGCCGATCCCGAGGACGGAGCCAGGAAGGTGACGGTGGCGGCCGGCGGCGCCGAATACATGGCGACGCTGGTGAAGCAGCTGCGCGAGGGGCACAAGAACACGATCTTCGTCGCCGCCGGCGATCTGATCGGTGCGAGCCCATTCCTGTCGGCGATGTTTCACGACGAGCCTTCGGTCGAGGCGCTTTCGCTGATGGGTCTTGCGATCAGCTCGGTCGGCAATCACGAGTTCGACGAGGGCAAGACCGAGCTGCTCAGGATGCAGAACGGCGGCTGCCATCCGATCGACGGCTGCCAGGGGCCGCATCCGTTCACGGGCGCCAAATTCCGCTATCTCGCCGCGTCCACCATCGAGACTGCGACGGGCAACAGCGTGCTGCCGCCCTACGATATCCGGGAATTCGACGGCATCCCGATCGCCTTCATCGGGCTGACCCTGAAGGAGACCGCGGGCATCGTCTCACCGTCGGGCATCGCCGGGCTCGAATTCCGCGACGAAGCCGAGACGGTGAACGCGCTGGTGCCGCAGTTGAAGGCGCGCGGCGTCGAGGCGATCGTGGTGCTGATCCACCAGGGCGGCGAGCCCGCCGGCGACTACAATGAATGCCCCGCCATTACCGGGCCGATCGTCGAAATCGTCAAGAAATTCGACCGCGCCGTCGACGTCGTCGTCAGCGGCCATACCCACCGCGCCTATGTCTGCGACATCGACGGGCGGCTCGTCACCAGCGGCGACAAATACGGCACGCTGGTCACCGCGATCGATCTCAAGCTCGATCCAGTAACCCGCGACATCGTCAGCGCCAAAGCCGAGAACGTCATCGTCGCCAATGCCTCGCTGGCGAAGGACGCAGAGCAGACCGCGCTGATCGAGGCCTATGACCGGCTCTCGGCGCCGATCGCCAACCGGCCGGCCGGATCGGTGACGCAGACGCTATCGCGCGTGCCGAACGAGGCCGGCGAAAGCGCGCTCGGCGACATCATCGCGGACGCGCAGCTTGCTGCGACCAGGGACGCCAAGGATGGCAGCGCTGTCATCGCGCTCACCAATCCCGGCGGGATCCGGACCGACATCGTCCCGAAGGAGAACGGCGCGATCTCCTTCGGCGATGTTTTCGCCAGCCAGCCATTCCGCAACCGCCTCGTGACGATGACGCTGACGGGCAGTCAGCTCAAGGACATGCTCGAGCAGCAATGGTTAGATCCGAAGCGGCCGCGAATTCTCCAGGTGTCGAACGGATTCAGCTATGCCTGGGATGCGTCGAAGTCATTCGGCGAGCGCGTAATCGCCGACAAGATGATGCTCAACGGCAGGCCGATCGAGCAGGCCAGCGGCTACCGCGTCACCCTCAACGATTACCTCGCCGTCGGCGGCGATGGTTTTACCGTCGCCAAACAAGGCACGGCGCCGCAATATGGCGGCTACGACGCGGACGCGCTGTTCGCGTTCTTCCGGGCACACGGCCCGATCGGCCCGCTGCCGTTGAGCCGCATCCTGCGTGTGAATTGATCCGGATCAAACGGGCGAGAACCGGACAACCCTTTGCCATTCCCGTTCAAACGCATAGATTGGGATTTGCATTGCGTTTTGGCGCCGGATGCGCCAAGCGACGTCGAAAGCCCGGATCCATGAGGCCGACCTGATGAGCACGCTTCTCCTTTCCCACAAGGCCTGCCTCGACCACGTCACGCCGCCGGGACATCCTGAAAGGCCGGATCGCCTGCGTGCGGTGGAGGAAGCGCTGTCGCATGAGCGCTTCCAGTTCCTGGTGCGCGACCAGGCACCGGAGGGCGATCTCGATCTCGTCACGCTCTGCCACAATGAGCACTACGTCACCGAACTGCGCCACATCGCACCGAGCAGCGGGCAGGTCTATATCGACGGCGACACCTCGATGTCGCCCGGCACGTGGGAAGCGGTGATGCGCGGCGTCGGCGGCGCGGTGGCGGCGACCGAAGCGGTGATGGCGGGCGAACATCGCAACGCCTTCGTCGCGGTGCGCCCGCCCGGCCATCACGCCGAGATCGGCAAGCCGATGGGCTTCTGCTTCTTCGACAACGTCGCCATCGCCGCGCGCCACGCCCAGCGCAAATACGGCATCAAGCGCGCGGCCATCGTCGATTTCGACGTGCATCACGGCAACGGCACGCAGGACATATTCTGGTCGGACCCGACCGTGATGTATTGCTCGACGCACCAGATGCCGCTGTTTCCGGGCACGGGCGCGACGGGCGAGCGCGGCGACCACGACACCATCGTCAACGCGCCGCTCGCCTCCGAGGACGGCGGGCCGGAATTCCGCTCCGCGTTCGAGAATTTGATCCTGCCGCAGCTCGAAAAATTCAGCCCCGAGCTGCTCATCATCTCCGCCGGCTTCGATGCGCATTATCGCGATCCGCTGGCTTCGCTGAATTTGCGCGCGGAGGATTATGCCTGGGTGACGCGCAAGCTGATGGATCTCGCCGACAGGTCCGCGGGGGGGCGCGTTGTTTCGGTGCTCGAGGGCGGCTATGACCTGCAAGGACTGAAAGAATCTGTTACGGCGCATGTCGGCGCCCTGATGGGCGCCTGACGACGCCCGCCACATTAAGCCCGCAAAACCCGCTTTCACTGCAAGGAAAGCGAGTCGGGCAATCGGAAACGGATATGGCCGAAAATACTCAAGTCGACGTCTCCAGGCTTACCTTCGAGCGCGCGATCGAGGAACTCGAAACGATCGTGAAGCGACTCGAGGACGGCAAGGTGCCGCTCGAGGAATCCGTGACGATCTACGAGCGCGGCGAGGCGCTGAAGCGCCGCTGCGAGGAATTGCTGCGCCAGGCCGAGGCGCGCGTCGACAAGATCACCACCGATGCCAGCGGCCAGGCCACCGGCACCGCGCCGCTGGACGTGCAGTAGAAAAGCCGAGACTTTCCCGCTCAGTCTTCTGAGGGCAGGCCCCGAAAACGTCATCACGGGAGCGTGGCCGCCCGCATCGATTTCACGATCGCACGGCGCTATCCGCTGAGCAGCGCGGTTCCGTGCAGGCGCATCGATGCCATCCGTCCGGAAATCCGTCCCTCGGGACCAAAAAAAGAACTCATTCAGGCGAAAAAGCCTGCCAGGGGACCCGGCAGGGCGGGAACCCGTTGTCCCGGGCCACAGTTAACCACTCTGGCCCGCCGGTTGCATCTGCATACCCCTAATCGGTCCGGCGGGTTGGCTTTGGCCCAAGCTTTGGTGTAAAGCTGCGCGGAGTGTGGCTTTTTGCAAGCCTTGCGTGGGCAGAGAATTCCGACGACAAGCGCTTCAAACTGCTAATGAAATTGGCTGGGACGGACGAAGCCGATCTAAGTGACAGGGATCACAGAGACTGAACCGGAGCGCACTTAAGCTTACCTAAGCTTGAAGACGGGGCCTTGCCCCATGCAGGTGGCTCCGACGGTTTGAGGACTCGCGCTGCGCCGATATTGTGCAAACCCATCGCGCACCGGAATGACCTTCCGGCGCTGACAAATTGGAAATCGCCGTGAACGCATACAGTAAAACGCCGCTTCTCGACACCATCCGGACGCCGGACGACCTGCGCAAGCTCAAGATCGAGCAGGTTCGCCAAGTCGCCGACGAGCTGCGGCAGGAGACCATCGATGCCGTCTCGGTGACCGGCGGTCACTTCGGCGCGGGCCTCGGCGTGGTCGAGCTCACCACCGCGATTCATTACGTCTTCGACACGCCGCGCGACCGGCTGATCTGGGACGTCGGCCATCAGGCCTATCCGCACAAGATCCTCACCGGCCGGCGCGACCGCATCCGCACGCTGCGCACCGGCGGCGGCCTGTCCGGCTTCACCAAGCGCAGCGAGAGCGATTACGATCCGTTCGGCGCGGCGCATTCCTCGACTTCAATCTCCGCCGGCCTCGGCATGGCGGTGGCGCGCGACCTCTCCGGCGGCAAGAACAACGTTATCGCGGTGATCGGTGACGGCGCGATGTCGGCCGGCATGGCCTATGAAGCCATGAACAATGCGGGTGCGATGAACTCGCGCCTGATCGTCATCCTCAACGACAACGACATGTCGATCGCGCCGCCGGTCGGTGCCATGAGCGCCTATCTGTCGCGGCTCTACTCCGGCAAGACCTATCGCACGCTGCGCGATGCGGCCAAGCAGATCAACAAGCGCCTGCCCAAGATCATCGCCAACCGCGCCAACCGCGTCGAGGAATATTCCCGCGGCTTCATGATGGACGGCGGCACGCTGTTCGAGGAGCTCGGCTTCTACTATGTCGGCCCGATCGACGGCCACAATCTCGACCATTTGCTGCCCGTCCTGAAGAACGTCCGTGACATGGAGACCGGCCCGATCCTGGTCCACGTCGTGACGCAGAAGGGCAAGGGCTACGGCCCGGCGGAAGCGTCCGCGGACAAGTACCACGCCGTCGTCAAGTTCGACGTCGCGACCGGCACCCAGGCCAAGGCCAAGCCGAATGCGCCGGCCTACCAGAACGTGTTCGGCCAGAGCCTCGTCAAGGAAGCGCAGAAGGACGATAAGGTCGTCGCCATCACCGCGGCGATGCCCTCGGGCACCGGTGTCGACATCTTCAACAAGGCCTTCCCCGACCGCACCTTCGACGTCGGCATCGCCGAGCAGCACGCGGTGACCTTCGCCGCCGGTCTTGCGAGCGAAGGCTACAAGCCGTTCTGCGCGATCTACTCGACCTTCCTGCAGCGCGGCTACGACCAGATCGTCCATGACGTCGCGATCCAGAACCTGCCCGTCCGCTTCGCCATCGACCGTGCCGGCCTCGTCGGCGCCGACGGCGCCACGCATGCCGGCTCGTTCGACAACGCCTATCTCGGCTGCCTGCCGAACATGGTGATCATGGCGGCGGCGGACGAAGCCGAGCTCGTGCACATGGTGGCGACCCAGGTCGCGATCGACGACCGTCCGAGCTCGCTGCGCTATCCGCGCGGCGAAGGCCGCGGCATCGAGATGCCAGAGGTCGGTATTCCGCTCGAGGTCGGCAAGGGCCGCGTGATTCGCCAGGGCAGCAAGATCGCCCTGCTCTCCTTCGGCACGCGCCTCGCCGAATGCGAGAAGGCGGCCGATGAGCTCGCAGCCCACGGCCTGTCGACCACCATCGCCGACGCGCGCTTCATGAAGCCGCTGGACACCGAGCTGGTGCTCAAGCTTGCCCGCGACCACGAGATCCTGATCACGATCGAGGAAGGCTCGGTCGGCGGCTTCGGCTCGCATGTCGCGCAGTACCTGACCGATCAGGGTGTGCTCGACACCGGCATGGTCAAGTTCCGCTCGATGGTGCTGCCCGACGTGTTCCAGGACCACGACACGCCGGCCGCGATGTACGGCCGCGCCGGTCTCGACGCCAAGGGCATCGTCGCCAAGGTGTTCGAGGCGCTCGGCAAGGACGTGAAGGCCGAGACGGTCAAGCTGGCCTGATTGCCGAACGGACGCTGCCCCTTACCTCTCCCGCTTGCGGGAGAGGTCGGATCGCGCAAGCGATCCGGGTGAGGGGTCTCTCC